>JAAYKH010000030.1 GCA_012522475.1 Chloroflexota bacterium
CCGGATCAAACAAACAATTCTTCATAATCGACTTTTTGAAAAACAGTCAACTTTCCACCCACAGTTGCGTCCAACACTTGGCGCCCATCGGCCTCGTAGGCGGTTTTCGCCATGTGATAGGCTCGTTCAGAACCTTCCAGGTCGGGCAGTTGCCAGCGGAAACCTTTGCCGAAATAGTTTGCTGAAAAATGATTTGGGTCATCGCCTTCGGAGGTAACCACCGCGTTGGCAGGGCCCTGGGTGGCAAAATTATGGTCCACACCAACCAGGATCACCTTTGAAAACCCCATAAAGAAAGCCAGTTGCAGGCAAACATAAGTGACCGTGAAACCCTCAAACAAGCGCCCAGTAGCATCGCCGTTGAAATTTTCCGGCAAGGTGTAATCAGTGTCCACAAACAGGGTCGTCTCATCAGCCTGGAAGAACTGCCGTGCACGCCAGGTGATGAATTTGGGGATGCCCAATGCATTGATATCCCGGTGACACTGTTCCAAGACCAGGTCGTTGACCGCCACCAGGCAAGAGGTTTTAAAATCATATTCATCAAAAGCCAGGTAGATGCGGTTCATCCCAAAAGTAAACTCACCCGCCAATTTACTGAGATCAGTTTTACGTAAAGAAGGGCCATTGCCTACCACAAAACAGCGTTCACCCGTAAAACGTTCACGCCAGGTTTCGAGGTGTTTTTTATTTTTCATCCAGACTGGCAAAAAGACACGCGCCAACAGGTGCCGATCGCGGTTATACCAGGCCCAATACCGGTTTGATGCCAATTTCCACAGCGGGTCGGGTATGATCTGCTTAATGTCTTCTTTATCCACCATACTTCACTCCGTACTCAATCGGGCAGTTGCGCCACCATCTACAATCAGCGCTTGCCCGGTCATAAACGAGGATTGTGTATTATCTGCCAGGAAATAAATTGCACGGGCAATTTCCTCCGGCTGCCCCACCCGGCCGTTGACTGTCTTCCGTGCCAGGTTTTCTAACCGATCAATCAGCGTGCCATCGCCGACGTGCCCACGACTTAAACCAGCGCGTAACATAGGTGTATCTACTGCACCAGGTAAGATGGCGTTCACACGGATTTCATCTCGAGCAAATTCAATAGCCATTGCCCGGGTCAACGCCAGCAACCCACCCTTACTGGCAGCATAAGCAGCAATGTCGGCTGATGTGGCGACAGCATGCACAGAGGAAACATTCACAATCGCACTGCCGCCGACCTGTGCCTGTTTAGCCAATAGCGGGTGCGCTAATTTTGCACCGAGAAATACAGAGCGCAGGTTGGATGCCATCACCATATCCCATTCCTCTGCCGTTGTTTCTAAAAGCGGCTTTTCAATCTGAAAGGCAGCATTATTTACAACAACATCCAGACGATCAGTATAGGCAGATACCTGCGCATAGATCAACTCAATTTGCTCGGGCAGCGAGATATCCGCCTGAATATAGAAGCCGTCTTCAGGAAAACTCGAATATCTTTCCTGCCGGTCAACGCCGATCACCCGCCAACCCTTCTGCAAAAAAACATTGACTGTTGCACGGCCAATGCCGCCGGCTGCGCCGGTAATCAATAGTATTCTGTTTTCAAGGTCACTCATTGCCTCATTACCTCGTATTTATGAAAAACTTATCTCGTAATCTTTATCGCTATGGACGTTAATTTATAGCCCGAATTGAGCCCGTAGCGTTTCTAAAGGTTCCGGATCAATCTCCAGACCTATTAACAAGTTTTTGATAGTGTTCCAATGCACCCGCTCCCAAAACAAAGGACTCGAATTTGAATTGTGCGGTGCCAACAACACCTGATCCATGCTCCGCAAGGGGCTGTCTTCAGGAAGAGGTTCGTTTTCATAGACATCAAGAGCTGCACCGCGCAGAGTGCCGTTTTGCAAAGCAGATATCAAATCCGGCTCATCTACAATGGGGCCGCGCGCCGTGTTGATCAATACGGCTTCAGGTTTACACAAAGAAAGCCTGTCTGCATTGATCAGATGATGGCTGGTCGGGTTCAAATCGCAGCTAAGGCTGATATAATCAGCACGAGCCAGTAGATCACTCAAACCCGTCATTTCAACCCCGTATTCCAGCAAGAAGTCCGGTTCAATTTCAATAATATCGTTTCCTAAAATTTTCATTCCGAAAGCCCGTGCCCGCCGAATGATCGCCTTACCGATATGCCCTACGCCAATCACGCCCAGGGTGCTCTCTGCCAGGGTTTTCCCAACAATTTTCTCCCAGTTCCCCCTTTTTACGACTGAATCCAAACGGATAAGTTGCCTCGAAAAGGCCAGCATATACCCGATCACAGTTTCGGATACAGGAACCGTAAAGGCATTCGGGGTGTTACCAATCATCACGCCCAATTCTGCTGCAGCCTCCTGATCAATCGAATCGATGCCTGTACCCCATTTAGAAATTACTTGCAAACGGGGCAAGCAAGCCTCAATCACTCGTCGTGAAAAACGGTCATCCCCACAGATAACACCATCAAAGGTCCCAGCATGAACTAAAATCTCCTCTTCTGAAAGGCGTTCATTGACGGCTGGCGTAATTAGGCTAAGACCAAAAGCTTCCAGCACAAGTCGAAAGCGCTTCATTTCCGGCAGCATGTAAGGTGCTGAGACTAAAACCTTTTTCATAGGTGATCTCCTCAAATTCTAATACTATGGGTGAATAGTAATGCTTATACACCATGAATATGGCGATAAAGTGTGTCTGCAATAATGAAATCCAATTCAACGTCAATATCCTGGGCTTCAAGGGCGGGGATTTCAAACATCAAAGGCCGTTCACCCAGCCGATTGCGCCTTTTAACCAGAAACTGGCGCTCAAAGAGATATAAACAAGAATTTTCTTCATAAATAGGCGGTAGATCTTGGGTGCGCAGGAGAATATTTGGATTATGATTAATGGGACGACCAAGCTGATCCCATAGACGAGTCTGGTAACGCGTTACCCCAAACAGGGAATCATACTCGGGAATTGCATCAATAAGGGTCTGAATGGCTCTCGATATCGTTTCAGGGCGCAGTAAGGGGTTGGTGGAATGGGTTTGCAGGTAATAGTCAGCTTCGATCATGCTGGTATCATGCAACAGGATCTCATTCATCGGAACCTGATCACCACGTAAATATTCCGGCCGAGAAATCACTTTTACACTGGGGAAATGTGTTTCCAAACCAGTTATAATTTCCGGACTGTCGGTATCAACCATCACCGCCGCAACCTCGGGAACTTTCAACAAGGTGTTGATGATGTGGTGAAATAGCGGCTTTCCAGCCAAAGGACGGTAGTTCTTCCCGGGCACCCGAATGGATACGTGGCGCATCGGCACCAGGGCAATTATTTTTGGTGTCATAATAAACCTTCAACGCTGTTTTATTCAATCTGTAATTATATCGCGGAATAGGTTGTTCTTAAGCCTGGTTTTTGAAATCAGCATCAAACGAAAAGTAGATAGCACAACAAGGATGTCGATCGCTACCGGTATGTGTTTTTCTCTTTTAGCGGCAGTGATACTGGCACGGTTTTTTAATGAACCAAAAACCGATAGACACCTGCTTCGGGGGTATAGGTTTCTATGCGCTGTTTCGGGTTGTAACCTGCAAATTCAACCGGGATAGATAATGCACTGGCAGGATCTTCAATGAGCCGCACTGATCTGGTTTCCAGTTCAAAGAACAAAAAGAGAAAGCGAGAATAATCGTTCCCTGTAGGAACCCAATTATCCGGGTGGCCAGGGATATCTCGGTAGTAATATTCTGCAAACAATGTGGGGTTGTTATAAAGCACCTGTAAAGCTGATTCAGCTTCCCAGTCGCCGATAAAAGGCAGCATTTCAAAAGGCTGCAAAGTGTCAAAGCCCGGAATCACAATGACAACAATGGAATCATCAGCAATATTGGAAATTAAATTAAAGGTATCGTGCCAGAATGTTTTTTTTGTCTCCCAAATGTGGAAGCGAATATTTTGTGAGTGAATTTGTAAAATCACGCCAGAAAACAAGCAGATAACAAGAGCAATCCGTAGAATACGATGGATTTGTTTTTTCTCCTTTACGATTAATGTGATCAAACTGGCCATCCCCGCAGACAAAGCCAGGGCTGCTCCTGGGATGGAAGTGTAATTTACCCGAGAACTATCCCCGTAAAAAGTTGGTTGATACACACTGATAATCGGGATATAACCTGCAACCCAAAACATTAATCCAATAAAGGCAATGCCAGCCAAAGATTTAACTTTAGCAATCCTTTCAGCATAATGAAATTTGAGATTATTTCTGGCTGCTTTAATAATCTTTGGTAAGAAAGCCAGAAAGATCAACACCAACAAAGTAACCACAGATGTAAATGCAATGTATTTATAATCTTTAAAAGCAAAAAACAAGGGGCCGAACCAGTTAAACAAAAAGATAAAACCGCCTTGAAAATAACGGCTGAAAACAGTTGAAATGGATAGGTTTACATTTGATAAATAGAAGTCTTGCACACCGATCAACTCAGGTTGAATAAATGTTCTCCAGGCAAAAAAAACAAGACCGGTCAATAAAAAAGTGTTTAACAAAACACGTCTCTTTTTCGGAATTTCACGAGAGAAAAGTGCAAGTAAAGCCGCCGCCAATAAAACATTGCCAAAACTAGCTTCATAAATCCCTAATGACACTAAGAACAAGGTATTTCCTAATAATAAATAGGTAGCTTTACCCGATCTCGAAAACAAAACCATCATCAATACAACTAACGAGGCCAGCAATAAAGCCAAGGTAATGTTGGCAACAATTAACCAGGTTCTTGCATAATTAACCGGGTAAATTAAAAAGATGAGTGCTGTCGAAAGAGGCAACCAGGGGTGTTCAGGAAATACCTTTTCGATAACCTTGTAAAAAACAATGCCCGTCAAGAATAACAAAAGCCAATTGACAAGATAATACCAACAAATCTTTAACCCAAAAATGGGCCCAATAAGCGCAAATAATGAGGAAATCAATGGACGTCGATCGGATAAATCGATCAAGGGTAATGGGTTAAATATTTGGGGAGCAACAATCCAATTCCAGTCATCGCTTCTGAGTGGTGGCGATGAAAAATATCTCAGATCAAGAATATAAACCAAAGAGGTAAACAATATTGGAAGGATCCAACCCAGGGATTTTAATTGATGTTGGATAGAAGATTTTTTCATAAATCAAACCCTAAAATAAGATCGTGTTACTCGATCATACCACTGTATGATGGTGATCAACCATCATTTCGCTTGAGCCGATAAACGGTTTAGAATTCCCTATGCGCCTGTTAGAATTTATAATTGTGTTCCTAATCAGTATGACAACCAAACTTCAAATACTCGTTTAACTAGAACCCATGTTAAACTATACATCTTCATTGAAAATCAAGCAAATCGAGACTGAATGCGCAACACACCGCCCTTAACAAGCACTTTCAATTCTGTTACGATTGAAAGCGCTTTTATTTTACTTCGGCTTGTTTTATTCGGGCCGGCTACATTGTCCATAACGATCGTTTTCAAACGATTATGAATTATAATTTAGAAACTTTGGAGTACTCAACGATGACTGTAAACCAGGAAAGAATTAAAAGTCTGATTTTCACCATTGTCCCACTGATTATTGCAGTGTTCATCATGTTGCCGAGGTTAATCTCACCACAATTTGGCTTGTTTGATGATGGCAGCATGCTGGTTGAAGTCAATCGATTTATTGAACATGATTGGAGCATGGCGCATGATATTCAGGCAGGACGTTTTCGTCCTGTATACTGGCTGTATTTTTTAATTTTATTAAGCTCCGCAGGAGCAACACCTTTCTGGTTTTTCTTTGGTCATCTCATCCTGTTCTTAATTGTAATTATCGAAATCAGAATACTCATGCAACGCATGAGAGCATCTAATTGGCAAATCCTTATCACCAGCCTGATTTTTATTTTTTCAATACCCATCATTGAAAATTTCTACACACTCTCAAAAGGTGAACCGCTTCAGCTTGTGTTCGTGTTAGGATCAATAATCTTTTTGTCAGAAATTAAAGCCCCTGCTTCAAAAATGCCCCGCTGGGTATCAGTCCTAGGCGCTTTTATCAGCATTCTCTTAGCACTGATGGTTAAAGAAACCACAATGATCATCATTCCCATGGCTATCGCTTGCCTAGGGTTTACTCTTCTGAATAAAAAATATAATTTGAAAGAACACCAGAAGGCCTATTTGCTGTTTTCAGGTTCAGCTTTAGCAGCCATTATCTTCTACATTATTCTTCGGAATCTTTGGGGCGCAACAACATTAACCGGCGGAACCTATACCGAGAGTTATTCGATCTCTTTACAATCCTTATTCACGCAAAGTTTGCGTTGGATAACCTTATTGGCTCACTATTTCCACTACTTGTTACCTTTAACTTCCATAGCCTTGTTCAGTTATTTTAAAAATAAACCTGATGATTTTTTGAAACACGAGCTTATTTTTTGGGTTGTTTGGGTTGGTTCATGGATCGTTGTGCTGCTTCCCTGGGAGTATGCCAAAGCCTACTATTTACTTCCTTTCAGCCTTGGAATATCAATCTTAATTGGATTAACATTCCCCCAGATCTTCACAATGATTTCCCGGGCGAAGAATGTCTGCCGGTGCATCCTGATTTCAGGATTGGCATTAGCGGCAATTCTGTTTCTTTCAACGCTCTCACATTATCGCACCCATGCTCAAACACAATTGATTTTTGATCGAACCAATCAAGACATGTTAAGTTTCGTAAAAGAAGTTGCGCCAACTAATAGCGCCGTATATACATCAATTGACCAAAATAATGAGTATATTACAAATATTACTTTGTTTCTTGCCAACCACTACCGCAGAACGGATATCACGTCTGGTTTTATCGATTTGGAAACTCTTGAGCATTTGCCGCAAGCATCTAACACGTTTATATTAATGCCTGTGATTGTCAACCAACCAAATTTATTGGTTAGAGCTGGTGTCATCGAGCGATTCACAATGCCCTGGAATCAAGTTGTGCTGGGAAAGCTGGATCACAAAATCCAACTAATTAATACCTATAATGAGCGTTTTCGGATTTTTAACATCAATTTGCCGGTTATACTTTGTCCAATTTTGGGCGAGAGGGGGTTTTGTGAAATGCCTGATCCTTTGATCGATACACGTGAATTTTCTTATGGTTGGGAGATATATAAAATCAAATGAGAAAACAACAAGATTATCAGATAGGCATTGTCGTCCCTATTTATAACGAGTCCCAAGCCCTGCCTGGCTTTCATCATCAGCTAATCGCTGTGGCTGATAAGCTGCCAAATAAAACACGGATTTATTATATTGATGATGGCTCTGACGAGGATACAGTTCTTATTTTAGACGATCTTGCCAATCGAGATGAGCGGGTCCAGGTACTCACGCTCAGTCGGAATTTTGGTCATCAAGCAGCGTTGACCTGTGGATTGGACCACGCTCTGGGCGATGTGATCATCTCCATGGACGGGGACGGTCAAAACCCACCTGAATTAATTCCCGAAATGCTTAAGCTCTATCAATCCGGCTACGATATCGTTGTTGGGCAGCGTCTGGAAGATAAAACACAGCCTTTTTTCAAAACCTTCACATCCAAGCTTTTTTACAAGCTGATCAATCTCATCGGCAACCTGGACATTCCTCCAAACGCGGCGGATTTCCGCTTGCTTTCACGTCAGGTGGTCGATAGCCTGAAAAGCCTACCTGAATATCACCGTTTCCTGCGTGGCATGGTAAGTTGGGTCGGTTTTAAATCCGTCATTCTGCCTTATTCGCCGCATGAACGCATCGGGGGTGAGACAAAATACACCTTCAGGAAAATGCTCAAACTAGCAGAAGATGCCATCTTTTCTTTTTCTCTGGTTCCTTTAAGAATCGGTTTAGCGATCGGGGGGATGTTTTATCTGTTGGCCTTAATTGAAGTCATTTACGTGTTGAGTTTCTGGCTTACTGGCAATCAACCTAAACTTGAGCCTGGCTGGAGTTCGCTGATGTTCATGCTTCTGATCGTGGGGGGTACACTCACAACGGTGGTCAGTTTTATTGGCATCTACATTGGTTATATCTTCCAGGAAGTAAAACAACGTCCCACATATTTAATTAAAAAATCGCGAACAGACGATTAAAGTTGTTTATCACGTTACAGATAGCGTCTACGGCCCCTATCAATTAGGCAGCAAGAATTCACCGCCGTGCAGCAACCCATCAGAGATAGCCTTTAACGCCGGCGAACGCTCTGGCAGCAGGTCTTCGGGAGCAAAATCTTTCAGCCGAACAAAACCAGGCAAAATGCCATCTGCCTCTAAATAGCGATCAAAAGACAGTGAGGTGCGGAAGAGTTGAAAGTAAAGAAAACGTCGCGCATTAACCCGATGCTGTTCCAACGCGTGCACTTTGTCTGCACCCAGAAATTCCTCCAGCCGCGCCAGGTATTCCGCTTGAGATTTAGGAAAGAAAACGGTTTCCAACTGTGTGAAGCGTGCTTTACCAGCACATAACACAGGTGCGCCTAAAATCACAGCCTCCATACCAATTGTGGAGTTGTAAATCATCACAAATTTTGCCTTCTGAATCATTTCATACGAGCTGAAATATTCATCCGGCCCCACAAAGATCACGTTCGGTAAGCTTTCCACTTCCTGATTTTGCACCCACGCTGCCACACTTTCCTGACTGGCTTTACCAGGTCGCGATTCATCAGGATGTGCCCGGATTACAAATAAGGTCTCGGGGTGAACTTTGATAACTTTTAACACCTCATCCAACCAGGCAAACATGTCTTGGAAGATTACATTGGCATGGGGTTGGCTGGTATCGAAGATGACGTTGGTGAAGATCGGCACAATTTGGCGAAAAGCCTCTATTTTTTCAACAAGAGGTGCATCCAGTCCGGTCATCTCTGGCCAGAACTGGATTCCGGCCATACTGAAGTCGCCTCTAAAGCGCTGGGAGAGATATTCGTCCAATTGAGTGTCCTGCACAGGGGTAAGCTGAAAACTCTCGGGGATCTCAACCTGATAAGCTGTTGCCTCGCCAGCAGTAAAGAAAGCAGAAAAAGGTCGCAAGCCCACTTCGTGTGAGAAAACCGGCACATCTCGCTGATGTGCAACCCAACGAGCGGTTGCCTCAGGGAAAAACATGCCATTAAAAACCGTCACCGCTTGGGGCGATTCCGTAATCACCTGCCAATCGAATTGCATGGCGACTTTGTATGCAGAAAGAATGAAATATCGATACAGAACGCGCGTCGGCTCGTCATCTTCAAGGTGGTGGCGGCGTAACACCCAGCGCATGGATGGCAGACAGAGTTGACCCAGAGGGATATCCTCATACCGGAAATGATATAAATTAGCCAGCTCGGTATCTTTCAATAATTCTGCTAGTTCTGCGTTAGGTGAAAAGGTGAATTTCTTAACATTCGAATGAGCATAAATGACCTTCGATTGCATCAGACATTGTCGACAGGGTGGTAATTGGTAGACATCAGACCGGTTTGTCCCCATTACACAACGCGTCATGCCCTGGTGGCAAACAAAATTAATCACCCGTGCCCCCTGTAAACGCAAAGACCACCCTGTGAGCAAGGCAAACGCAGCATTCAGACTCAGGCCGGTGATACGTGTAGAGGCATTAAATGAGAGAATAGTCAGTTGATCATCAGGCTTTGGCGCAGCCTTAGCCACCAAATTTGCCATTTTAAGTATGTCTTGATTGATCTGCCGTCGAAGAGAGCGAGTGGCAAGATGTTTTCGGGAACGTTTAATCAGGTTCATCCGGGCGCTCGCAGGTTATGTGCTATATTTTCTGAGTTTCCTCAGGATTGATTGTTCACTGTCGTAAACTTTCTTCTCACCATCACCTAGGGCTTTTTCTGTTACCCGAATATACTTTACCAACGTCCGTAATCCTTGCGGCTCAACTGATGCAGCCTGATCTGTACCCCACATGGCGCGGTCAAGCGTTATATGCCGTTCTACCAGGCAGGCACCCAGACCGACCGCAATAGCTGTTGTCACCAGCCCCACCTCATGCCCAGAATACCCGATCGGGCAATCAAATTTTTCTTGCAAGGTTTGAATCATCTTTAAATTAAGTTCTTCCGGCGGGCACGGGTAGCTGCTGGTGGTATGGCAAATGATAAGATTATCCGTACCCAAAAGATCAACAGCAGCCTGAATCTCTTCCATAGTGGACATCCCCGTGGATAAGATCACCGGTTTTCCAGTAGCTTTGACAGCACGCAGTAATTCATGGTCAGTCAATAGCGCTGAAGGAATTTTGTGCGCAGGCGGGTTAAATGTGTCGATGAATGCCAGGGATTCAACGTCCCATGAGCTGGCCAACCAATCAACACCTAAAGATTTACAATAAGCATCAATATTTTCAAATTCTGCCTGGTCAAATTCAACCTTGTAGCGATAATCTAAATAAGAGATATAGCCCCAGGGGGTATCGCGCATTTGATCTCTCTGATGTTCCGGAACACACAACAGCGGCGTGCGTTTTTGGAACTTCACCGCATCAACGCCAGCCTCTGCGGCAGCTTTGATTAATTCCCTGGCAATCTCAATCTGTCCGTTATGGTTTATTCCAATTTCCGCAATGATATAGGTCGGGTGACTTTCGCCCACCAATCTGTTTCCAATTTGAATAACCTTTGACATAATTCACTGCTCCTTATTGTTTACCATGAACCGATTTGAGTGGTATTTACTATTGGTTCATGAGAATATCACAAAGTTCACGCACCGCACCGTGGCCACCAGCGTGTTTTAAGATCAAGTCAGCTTGCCTGAGCACCTCAGGTTGTGCATCCGCAGGCGCTACAGCGAAAGCCACCTCAGGGAAGACCGGCAGGTCGTTGATATCATTTCCCATAAATACGACTTGTAAGCGGTTGAAATTCTTTTTTTTGATGATCATTTGAATGGCGCTGGCTTTGTCTTGCACTGCTTGCAACACGGGCAAGTCCATTTTTTGACAGCGGGCTGCCACCACAGGATTCGTCTCGCGAGAAAGCACCATGACCTCTATCCCGGTAAGCTTTCGTAATGTTTCGAGCCCCAGGCTATCCGAACGGTTCGAAGCCACCATCTCCTGGCCGTCTTCATTCACCCAAACCCGGTTATCGGTCAATACCCCATCAAAATCAAGTACCAGCAGTTGAACATCCTCAGGCAAACGACGACGTTGATTGGCAGGATCAACCATTGCCAATCCTCGGGCGTTATCTAACACCAACTGCTCAGCCGTATACCAGTCAGACGGCACATCGAGATCCACAGCATAGCGAGGGTCAATCATCAATGGCACAATGACATCACCGGTCATAGAGTTTTTTTCGAGCACCGTCTTTGCCCAAAGTGCGTCAATATGGCCTGTCTGCCAGTACACATCCGGTAGCGATTGTCGTGGCGCGTTATAAGCTTCGGGAACACCCTCCACACTCAACAAGGGAGTCATTTCTTGAGTCTGATCGTCAAGAGTCCACATCTTGAAAGGGTTCTGCCCGGCGGGGACGATACCCCGCACACTATCCGCCTCGGGGTTTGCCATTAATTGGCGAATCGACTGATCAACACAATCCAAAGGACGAATCGGCGAAGTTGGTCTCAGCCAGACCAAAATCTCCGGATGGTAACCTTCATGCTCGGCCAGCCATGTTAGGCAATGCTGAGCTACCGGCAGATCAAGGGTATCATCCAGAGCAAACTGTGCCGGGCGCAAAAAGGGCGTCTCGGCACCGTACTGTCGCGCCACCTGAGCAATCCCCTCATCGTCGGTGGAGACGAGCACCCGGGAAACCAGTTCCGATTGCGATCCGGCGACAATGCTATAGGCAATCAAAGGAAAGCCGGCAAAATTTTTGATGTTCTTCCCAGGAATGCCCTTTGAACCGCTGCGTGCGGGAATAAGTGCCAGCACTTCAGGCTTGTTTACCATGCTGTCCACCCGCCATCGACCACCAAGTTTGCACCGGTCATGTAAGAAGATGCTTCTGAAGCCAAAAACAAAATTGCCCCATTCATCTCATCCAGTTCAGCCATCCGTCCCATAACTGTACGTACTGAATAGGATTTTTCAAAAACCTCATCGTGTTGATTATAAATCCCACCTGGGGTTAACGCATTGACTCGAATCGGCTTTCCAGCATAATAGGTCGCCAGGTAGCGAGTCAGGCCCAGAACACCTGCTTTTGTAACCGAATAATAAACCGGCTTAAATTGACGGGAACCATCTGGGCGTTCGTATAAGCTTTGATCCGGGCCGACCAGGCCATAAGTCGAACAAATATTAATGATGACACCGTGGTTATTTATTAACATTTGCCTGGCAGCCGCCTGGCAAACCAGGAACATGCCGGTCAGGTTTACATCAATTGCTTGTTTCCATTGATCCAATGGATAAGTCTCAAAGGCATTGGCCCCTTGCGCATCAAGGTGTTGAGGGTCAAATTTTGGGTCGAGGGCTGCACTGTTAACAAGTACATCCAGTTGTCCAAATTCATAAATCGTATGCTCTATAAGAGCTTCCACAGAATCGAGGTTGGTCACATCAACCCTCACTGCAATGGCCCGAATACCAGCGTCAAGTAATGATTGAGCATAATCTCTGGCAGCATCAAAATCAAGGTCAGCTACCACAACATTAGCACCCGCCTCGCCCAACGTACGGGAGAACTGACGCCCCAACAATCCAGCACCGCCGGTAATTAGCGCTGTTTGTCCAGATAAAGAAAATTTATTTAAAATCGATGACATTGTCTTTTCTCAACTTATAACCAATTCAGATTGATATTATACCAGTTGGAAAGCACAAACGAAAAAAAGCTTTATTATCATTTATACACCGGCTGACCCACAATTGATTTAATAAAGAATCCACTCCTGGTTAATCCATGGATTAAATTCATCGTTGATTATCTCATACACGGCCTTGTTCAGCCCTCCTGATCATGATAAAATCCACAACAATTACTGGATTAAGATTGACTGACAAAGTAAATTCATTTTGCAAAGTAAATCAACGTTACACAATCTGCAAAAAATTACCTTTACCGTACAGGCAGGTACGCTGTTTATTAGCGATAAGAGTCTAAATTATTTTCTTCAGCCCAATACCAATAAAAGTAGGCAGCGATATTTCTCATGATCAAGCACACAATCCCAATTGCAGGGTGGAGAAATCAAAGATTAATAATCATTTCAATGAGTAAATTAGCCTTTGATAGGCTGATTAATCAAACAGGTTTGATTTTCTTTGCGCGGGGTAACCAGTAGATGCAACGACCCATCAAAAAATCCTGGGTGTTTCTTTTTCTTATCCTGTCTCTATTAGCAATTTTCACAGCTTCAATATTTTCTGATATCGCTGTTGAGTTCAATGACATCAATCTGGAAGTAGAAATCCGTGAAATGCTCAATAATTATAGTAAGCCTATTTACCGAAGCAAGTTAATGGATTTATATGAACTTGATCTTTCAGGTAAGCACATTACCGATTTATCAGGTTTAGAACATGCGCGGAATCTCGAGATACTCAATTTAGCGGACAATAATATTAAGGATGTCAGCCCGCTCAGTACGCTAACAAGCTTGCATATTCTCAATCTTCAAAATAATGAGATAGCCAGCTTAGAAGCGATAAACTTTGATTCAATCAATCATTTAAATCTGATCGAATTATATTTAGACAATAATTTTATTGGTTCAAAGGAGGGTGAATCGAATCATGATTCTGGTATCGAAGCAATCTCGAACTATCATAATATTGAAATCTTAAGTTTAAACTTTAACTTCGTCTCAAATATCTCACCGCTTCTAAATCTTAGTAAAATGCGTGTTTTAAAATTGCGAGGAAACCAAATCCACAATATCGATGGGTTAGGTGCATGTTCGCGATTGGAAAACCTGGATTTGAGTAGAAATAATATTCATGACATAAGTACAATAAAAGAATTATTTAACCTGAAAAAATTAAACCTGCGAGAAAACGATATTGAAGATATCTCTCCTTTACAAAATCTTACTCAATTGGAATACCTCAATCTTCACACCAATACAAAAATCAAATCAGTCATTCCAATTTCTAATTTGACTAATTTAACCACTTTAATTCTGAGGAACGTCCCCATTAGTGGTCAGGTGTGGGTCTTTAAAGACATGGAAAAGCTTTCGCGGTTAAATGTTCGGAATTGCAAAATTTCAGATTTCTCAATTATTGCGGAGTTGATGGCCAAAGGTATCTTACAGGACAACGAAGAGAATCTGGTGTTTGCAACCATCAACCTTCGCGACAACGAGCTAATCGTTAACAATAACGACCCCCTTGCTAGCATCAGACCCTACTGGGAGAACGTTACCAACCGTGAGCCCACTTTTCTCCCCCATTTTTCGGGCTTGGTAAAAGCACCCATCTTTTCTCAGAAGAGTGGGTTTTTTACTGATCAATTTACATTATATTTATCGTCTGAAAACAGTGGCCTTGACATCTATTACACTTTAGATGGCTCAGACCCAAATCCTGATCACGTTCACGCTCCAAAATCACTATATCAAAAAACGTTTAAATACTCCGAACCCCTTTTGATAAAAAGTCGATCAGGCGACAAGAATATTTACTCGACGATTAATACAACGCATGGTGACAACGCCGTGCCGTATATGCCGCCCAAGTCGGAAGTCTTTAAAGCCACGGTCGTCAGGGCCATAGCTTATGACCATGAAAATGATACCCAAAGTGAAATTGTTACACAGACCTATTTTGTGGACGAAAATATCCATACTCTTTACAGTACCCTGGCCGTGGTATCGCTGACAGCAGATTACGATGCGCTTTTCGGAGATGAATTTGGTATACTAAATACAGGTTTGGGTGAAAATATTTACTATAGCCCAAAGACGCGTGTACCTGCAAATCTCGAGTTTTTTGAAACAGACCGGTCAATTGGATTTCAAGGCCAATACGAGATTAAATTACATGGGAACACATCAGTTGCCAATCCGCAAAAGGGTCTGCATGTCATTGCTAACTCCTGGGTTGGTGAAGAACTTATTCAATACCCGATTTTCAAAGATTCACTTTCTAAAGCAAATCAGCTTACTGAGTTCAAAAGGTTTATCCTACGCGCTTGGGGCACGGCATTAAATTGGCCGGTTTTTTTCTCGGATGCTTACCACCAGACGCTTTTAGCTGATTCAGATTTAGATATTCAAGATTATCGACCAGTAGTCCTTTTTATCAATGGGGAATATTGGGGGCTTTATGAGATGCGTGAGGCGATAAAAAACCTTGAGTACTTCCAATCACATTACTATAATTGGCAACCAGTTCCTTTGGATATTTTAGAGCTGGGAACCATAGACTTTATCGATGAGGGCGACCCACAACACTGGTTTGCGATGTTAAAATATGTTGAGAACAACGATATACAAGACCCTGACGTTTATGCTTATGTTCAGTCTCAAATGGATATCGACAACTTTATATTATATATGGCCCATTGTGTGTTTATGGGTAAAAAAGATTGGCCTATTCATAATGAAGCCATGTGGAGGCCTCGCACTGTAGACGGAAAATGGCGCTGGATACAATTTGATATGGACCAAGGCCTGCGACCTTCTGTTGATGCAATGTATGATATGGTCAATCATGTAACGAATGAAGAGATTCACCCTCACCCCTTGTTTTTACAATTATTTAAAAATGACACGTTCAGACACCTCTTCTTCAACACTTTTGCAGATTTGAGTAACACCTATTTTCTCACTTCGGTCGAAGTGGATCATTTCTTAGCTATGGCGAATGAACTTGACCCTTATATTCCAGAATTTCAAGCCCGTTGGAATTACGATTTTGATTGGGAGGAGAATAAAGCCCTTGCCCTTGATTTGATCAAAAACCGACGAACCCGTAGAATAAGTCAAATGCTTGAACATTTTGACGAATTGAGCGGTGTTATGGAAGTTACATTATTGACGGATGCAACGATGGGAAAAAATGCGATCAACAGTATTACAATCACCAGTGATACACCCGGGGTTACCGATCCAAATTATTGGCAAGGCAATTATTTTCAAGGTATTCCAATTAATATTCAAGCAATACCCAATCCGGGTTACCGGTTCGTCAATTGGGAGGGATCAATTGAGCTCGATTCAGATCTTCAAAGCATAACCATTCACACCAATCAAAGCTTTTCACTAAAAGCAAACTTTGAGCCGATTAACAACTAGTTTAAGAAAGCTTCAGTCTATCCAGGAATCGGTTTTTACATATTTCCAAGTACCGTTTTATTTTCAACCCCCATCACCTATAACAACCCATTCGGCACCCATATTTTATAGCTGAACCTCTGTATGTGACAACCCTGATGCATGTACAGCGTCAATTAATTCCATGGTTTTAATCCCCTCTGCCAGGCTGCAACGCGAACGCCCACCATCTTTGATTAATGCAATAAAATGTTCCATCTGTGCCAGGAAAAGAGCGTTTCTCTCAAAACCCACCGGTGGGTAAACATCAGACCAACGATTCTTATCTGCGTAATAAACCCTGGCTGTTCCTGTATCATTGTCCCAGCGGATATGCCCCCTTGTTCCAGCGATTTCCAGCCAGTGAGCCGGTGGTCGTTGAAAATAATCCAGGTGGAGCGAGCCAATCACACCGTTTGCAAACCGCAGGGTGATCTCGGCCAAATCTTCCACATCGATCTCAAGATCAGAAACCCGGTCAGTAACTGCATACAAGGAATTCACTTCCCCAAATAACCACTGCAGATAATCCAGTGGGTGACAAAGCGTATTTGTCACACCGCCCCCCAGGTCAGCCCGGGCTGCGTAACTTTGACGGTAATCCTCCCAGGGGTGCCATTCTGGCAGATACTCACCCCAATGAGCGCGAAAGCTGAGCGGGCGTCCGATACCGCCAGCATCCAGGATTGTTTTCACTTGCGTTAATACCGGGTGAAACCGAAATTGGAACCCGATCAAAGTCCTAACTCCGACGGTATTCACAATCGTTTCTAACTTATAAATATCCGGCCCCAGCACTTGGGCCACTGGCTTTTCTATCAACAGGTGGCACCCAGCCAGCGCCGCGGGGATGGCCACATCTAAATGCAGCGCGGTCGGGTTTGCCACAATAACCGCGTCGGGCTGCTCAGCCAGGGCAACAGCTAAATCCGCCTCAACCCGAAAAGGTGCCAGTTCATCATCTGGCAGCGTGCTCAGATGTGTGCGGTAAAGCAAGATATTCTGCTCACCCAGGGTGATTAGGTTACGCAGGTGTCGCCTGCCAATTGAGCCCAAACCCGCGATTAAGAATTTCACATCAGCGCTCCTGTTTAATACTCACTCAGCGATATCCGCTGACCGATCAATTCAGCCAGCGATAAATGCGGTTGACAACCCCTTGCAGGAAATATCTGATCCACCCCACCTTGGTCAAGCGCTGCAGCAGGCCACTGGCAGCAGGTTTCACGATCGCAGCTTCAACCGAGAGCCCCGATTGAGCAGCCAGTACCGCCACTTCTTCAGAAATGGTATTGCCCATCAACCGCATGGTTTGTTGGCGAGTACACAATCGCAAATACCCTTTGGCATCCATCAGATCATCTAACTCCACCATGCGCCCCATTAGTTGTTCACTCCAACCTTCAGGCAGCATCTCCGTTAGAACTTCCTGAAGTACATTTTTCGGGCACACCATCTGAAAATGATGCGCTGAAACCCAGGCTTCCAGTCCGCCATAAGTAAGGATGACATCTTCTATTCCAGAAACTTCAGATTGGTAAACCTCCCAAGTGCGGCCACTATTTTCAATATATTCTTCCTCCCATTTGCGGGGCATCAGCAAACCTCGCTGGGTAATCAAGTCCATTTTTTCGGCGAATGCAATGGTGCTCGCCGAGCTCATTGCCACGCGCTGACGGATATAAAAGCCCGTCACCGCGCCGACATTAGGATAAGTGTCGATGATTTTCAGGTGTTCTAGCAACCAACCCGGCAGATGAAAGACGTCGTCATCAGTATATGCCACGATCTCACCCGGGGCTGAATTAACAATGATCTTGAGCGCGTTCAACTTGCCGATATTCTGCTTTGAAAGCAGCAGGTAATCGATAGCGCCCTGATCGTACAACGATTCCAAGTAAGTCACCATTTCCGGGCAGCTGCCATTATCAAAAACCAGCAAGTCAAAGGGCTCAGTCGTGTTTGCCAGGATGCTTTCGATAGTCATGCGGGTTACATCCAAACGGTGTTGAAAATAACCTGCTTGGTGCGGGGCGTACACCAGCACTGCCACCGTCGTGCGCGCCGGGAAAAAATCCAGAGTTTTTCCCCGTGAAGGATTAATGCCAATACGAGCCATTATTTACTTTCTGTTTACTATTCATCGCCTCGCCGTTTCAGGCGTTTAACCTTGTAGGACACCCAGCCGCGCACCATATTAAAAGCTTTGACCGGATGAAATAACGCAAAGAATAACCAGCCCAACAAGTGCGAATGCAGTCTGACAAGCGGAAATATTTCCACTTCGCGCCAGAAGCCGTGCCAATCGAGATGTTTTTTTTGCAATCCATCAAACTTTAACGCATGCGTGACATCTTGAAGCGTAAAAATAGTTCGGCGTCCGCCAGCCAGGCGCACATTGACGCTGGTTTCCGGTTGGTAATAATGCACCACACCACCCGGCAGATGGCTGTAATCGTGGTTTTGATGCACAACCGTCACTGCTTCTGAAAGGTCAATCACTGGCCAGCCCTGCCAACGCGCCCGGAAAATCATCCAATTATCCCATCCTGCCCTGCCTACCGCAAAATCTGGGATATCTTGAAAGCTTTCGCGAGGAAAAACAAAATAATCACTGCCGGTTCTCCTGTGCAAAACGCCTTCTTTCCTGATGCGCGACAATAATGCCTGATCCCAGTCTCGATCAAATTCAATGGGTGCGTCAATATCCATGTCATAGCGTTGACCCACAGCTAAAAAGTGTTCTTTAACCTCGGCAAGGTTTCGCGCAGCATCCAGTAATTCGGGCAGGAAAAGGATATCAGCGTTGGCATAAGTCAGCAGTGGGGTATCGCTTACTTCGCGAGCTAACTCAAAAATCGAGCTGATCAGCGGCGTTCCCACGTCATTACAGCGCACATTCGGCAGGTGTGTTATCCCCAGCTCCTGACAGTGCTCAGCAATCCCGGGTTCATCCCCAATCACAACCACATTAACATCTTCTCCCAAGACCTGCCAGTTGCGCAGCATATTGCACTGAACCATGCGGATATGCGAATCGGTAAAGGGTTTAGGCGCAGTGAACAGGGTTAGCAGCGGCATGGATTAATCAGCCCTTTCATCAGGAAGGGGCAACCAGGCACGGTGAGGAAATAGTTTTTGGATAACCCGCCGGTACGACATCCCTGCTCGGCGTTTTAATCGCACCATCCGATCGGGAACTATCGCCGGTTGAATTACATCATCGGGCAAGGGTTGCGCCATCAGGGTCAGATAGAGGTTTAATAAAGATGAACGCGGGAAACCATGGCGGTGAAAAAAGAATACATGATAGCCGGCCTGCCTTAAAATATTCTGCAAGGAATGGGGAGTATAACAAGCCAGGTGTGCTAATTCATAGCTATCATGGGCATAAAAATTAGGCACCTCCAACAACAGGACACCACCCTCCTGAAGTAATTCCCTGCGGATTGTGGTTAATGTGTTTGCCGGGTCTGGTAGATGCTCCAAAACATGAATCAAACTGATCAGGTCAAACCGAGTCGGGTTGCTTACCAGCAGTTCATCGAGCGCTGCATACATGGTAATTCCTCGGTTTTGAGCATGCCGTCGATAAGCTTCTCCTGGCTCAACGCCGATCACAGCGCTGTCAAAGGCCTTTTGAAAAAAATGTAGCAGAATACCGGTTGAGGCGCCAATGTCCAAAACACGCGCTGGGGGCTCATCCAGTACAGTTTGCAGAATTTTTACAAGCGATGAAGCCCGGTGTTCCTGCACCCACAGGTCTTTCGGGGTTGGTTCGTCAGTGGCCTGATAAATTTTTCGGTAAGTTTCCGCATAAAAATCAGGGTCAGCCGCCTGGCTGGCCTGCGGGAGTTGATAGATCATCCCACAATCATCGCACTGATAATAAACCAGTGGAAAACCAAAGGAACTAACGTGTGCAAACACCTTATTTCGTTGAGAACCACATAATAAACACATAGTTACAGACTCATTTATCAGGATTTCAATGAATTATATCATCCTGGTAGCCAACTTAATCATCCAGGATCATCAATTCGTACAATGTGGTTGTCTCGAAAGCTGAAAAATTATCCGCACCAACCGATTTTAGGATATATGTCTCATCATTGAAGTTCATGGTTGTTTGCCGTTCCATTTTCCCGCCTGTAGTAGTAATGTAGATTGCCAAGCTTTGGTCATAATTACCAAAGGTTTTCATGGGGACAAAGCTATTATTATAGTCAATCGTAAAATATCCTGGTTCCCTCACGAGAGTATCTTCCCAAAACATGACTAATCGATAAACTACAGGTGCATGCTCCCATTCTTTCGGGAAAACAAAGAACCTATCCAACATACGCGGTACAACCCAGGTATTTGCATCAATATAGAGCACGTTCTCCATACCAGAAGGTTCGACCAAGACAGCTGTACCGTCCACAGAATCCGAAATCAAGGGGACCAATGTCTGCCAAAATTCTTTCTGTAATTCCCAGGCACGTACGTACGCTTTTTGGATCACAAATCCAAAAGCAAAATTCATTCCCAATACAAGGCTGACCAAACCCAGAAAAGCCACTTGCAGACCCTTACCTTTCAACGCTCTCATTACCAAAGTCATCACACTGGCGCCAATCAAAGCAGTCCCAACCACACCCGCAAAATGGACCCGCGTTTCTCGTCCACTAATCGCATAGGGCCGTAAAATAATCGTGAGGGGATAAGCAAACGCTAGCATGATCATGCCAGCCAACAAAAGACGCAACTCTCGTTGAACTTCAGGTGAAAGACCTGCCCACCATCCTTTTTTAAAAGGGAAATAATTTACAGAACCAATTACCTCGTTGTTTGCAACCCGATACAGTAATACAAAAAGTATTACAGCTGAAATAAGACCAGCCAAGGCCAAGTCCAACGTGAGTGCACGCAAAACCAGTAGTGGTCGGAGAAAATAAATCCCCAGGCTAACTGCAGGGCCAATTGCCATGTGCTTGAGTGGTGTGATGAACATTTCCTGCAAAGATAAAGACGCCACGCGTGAATCCCCGGAAAGCTGCCGTATAAAATAAATCACTAAAAAGATGATACCTATCATGAGGGCGTTATATAGCAGTTTTTTAATTAATTTTTTACCTGTCTCCTCTCGCAACAGGGGCGCTGCTAGAAACAGCCAATAGGGTGTCTCATAGTTGATTAATACCAAAACTAATAATAAGTAAGCCAGCAAGCTGGTTTTTGATGCACCCAGATATAAGTGCATGGCAATTAATAAAAAAGTTAGTGCAGGTTGTAGCCCGTGAGCATTAAATAAAAATGCCTGATTGGTATCTGCCGAAAAAAGCACATACACCAAGCCCGCAACTACACTAAATATAAAAGGAACCTTTAAGCGACGGAGAAGTAGCACAAATAGAACAATATTAACCAGCCAGATCAAATAGGCAATGATATACATTCCCTGTAATCCGCCCAGGTTCCAGCCGAGGTAACCAAACAGGATCACCCAGAACCACATCAGTGGTCTCCCCTGATGTGATATGGTTGAAAGCTGTGCCGATAACTGCCTGATTTCAGCAAAATTTGAATCAATAACGCCTGGGGTATAGGTCAGGTCATCCTCATATAAACCGAAGCCTGTGCTCATCCAATAACGAGCCGACCAAGCCAGAATCGCCAGGAACAACAGCAACAGCACCCAATTTATCCAGGGTTTATGTTGCTCTATTGATACTGTTTTTTTCATCATCACACTCCATCACAGGAATTAAACCCGTGAGTCGATTTCCTGGTAGTCTTTATGCGCCACCTGGGCATTCAGTGCTGCCAGTTCGGGTTTTTGTTTTAGCAAGGCAATGATCTCAGCGAGTGAAAACTCGGTTGAGGGCTCAAAATACTTATAAATCTGTTTAATCAAAGCAAAATCTTCAGGTGTATCCACCGTCAGGCGGTATTGACTTAAATCTGGTTCATGCTGAAACACCACAACCTTGAAATACCCTTCTCGCTGATAGAAATAGGGCATGACATGTTCCCGTTCATGTTTTTGGTCAGCCTCGTGCCAGGCACGCGCCAGGTTATCAAGGTTCACCACCTCGGTATCCATACCGATTGGCGTGGTACGCTTCCAGGGTGGGGGCAGGCGGTTGGCAGCAAAATCAACTTCAGCAGCGAAAAAGCCGCTCACTGTCGAATCAATCATCCGGGGGTCAATCACAGGACAGTCCCCGGTCAGCCTGACAATCGTTTTAGCATGAAACAACTGAGCTGCCCGGAAATACCGGTCCAGCACATCGTATGGGTCACCGCGAAAATAAGGGATGCCAAACGCCCGGCATACTTCAGCCACCCGGTCATCTTCCGGGCTGATTGTGGTCGCCACAACAACTTGCCCCAGGGTGTTTGCCCTTCGAGCACGAATCACCTGCTGCACAAGCATTGGCTTTCCACAGATATCCATCAAAACCTTACCGGGCAAACGGCTGGACCCCATGCGCGCCTGGATAATGGCAACAACTGAGGGATCACGTTTTGATATAAACATCGAACCTTCACTCCAGATCTTCAACCCGCAAAGAAGCGACGATGGCATCGTAATTAGAGAGCTGCCCGGTTACTTCCTGCTGATCAGCATTGAACGCTACCAGGTATAACACACCTGATTCTTTAAACACATATGCTACCTGGGTAAGCTCCAGCCCGGCTTCATTGGTGAGGGTGATCCACCGTAAAGTGTCACGCCCGGCAATCGTCAACCGGGTTTCCTGGAGGATTTCAACATTGTATCCAATTATCGGGCCCGCCAGGCTCGAAATCAGCCCTAAAGGCATGGCTGCGTAGGTCTCATTTTTGATGACGACAAAGCTGGTTGGAATGACTGCAGCAGTATCGGCATCATAACCCCACACAAGAACATCCGCCTGAGTGCTTCCTAAAATTCCTCTCAGATCAGTATCAATAACATCGAGTTCTTCAACAAGGTCGGCCAGTTCAGCGATAGAGCCACCCACGTAATAAGAATCGGGCACATACAGGGTGATCGTTCCATCCTCAACAAGTCTCTTTTCCTCCCGGTAGCCTGCAGAGAGTGCAGTAACAGCGGGAACCTCTTCCGCCTGGCGCCGATATGGCAAATTACAGGCCATCCCGGCCAAAACCAATGCGAATATTACGAAAAGAAATGTATATTTTTTTATCATTTTTCCGCTAATCACAATTCTTCTTTGTTTGCCTGTATCAATTTACGTATTGCATTCTAATGCATTTGCACCTGTTTTGCTACAGACTTGTAATTATCCTTTGCACATGATTAACAGGCTGCTCTCCGGGCTAATTGATAGGCATCAAGTAATTTTGGGAAATTTAAAGTCCAATCTGCACGTTCTTCAGCCAGTTTCCTGGCACGCCTGCCATAAGCAGCCAGGTTCGAATCAGCAGCTAAAGCCAGGATTTTATCAGCCAGCGCATTTACATCGCCGGTGCTGAACAAATGGCCCACATCGCCGGGCCGGACCCATTCACGATTGCTGGGAATATCTGAAACCAGGGTCGGGCGTCCACAAGCCAGCGCTTCTAACAGGGAAACCGACGAGCCATCACAGTGCGAAGCGCTGATAAATAGATCGCCAGCTCCATAAAAACCAGGTAAATCCTCCCGGGTGATTCGACCGGGAAAGTGCACGGCGTCGCCTACAGGCGCCAAAATCGCCCGAATTTGTTCAGATTGTGGGCCATCTCCAGCCAATAACAGTCTTAAATTGGGATTGCGCTGATAAGCCAGCACAAAGGCTTGCGCCAGTTCGTCAACGCCATAGGGGACAGACCAGGCACGGTTGCAAAAGAGAACAAAACCCTCTTCCCAGCCCAAAGACTGTCTAAGAGCCTGCCCGGCATTATTTGCGTTCCGGGGTGAGAAATGATCTAAATCCACACCCCAGGGGAACAGGATCATTCGCTCATGCGGGAAGCCGTATCCAGCGGCTTGCTCAGCAACCGTCTGGCAGTCAGCGACCAGGACTGCGCTGCGTGCCAGAGCACAGCGTGTGGCCCATCGCATCCAGGGGCTGCGATCAGCATTACGCAGAAGGTCAAATCCCCAAGACATGCTTACCAGCGGTTGAAATTTCGCCAGTGCTGCTACTAAGGCCGGCCCCTGGATCGGTCCGGCATGGACCAAGTCTGGTTTTAAATCCAACAGGATATCTTCCAGTTGTTTAATGCCTGCTTGCCAGCCATTCCAAAACGACCAATCTGGCTGATTGCCCCCCCAGGTTAATTCTTTAATTCCCTCAGGGGTCTTCGGTTGGCAGGTGTACATGCGCAGGCTGAACACCTGAAGTGTGGTTCCTGCCAGGGCGGATAAAAACCGTTGATCATGCGGACTATCCTGTGCCGTGAAGTAAAGAACCCGCATCAGATCTCAATCCTTTTGCTAAGCATGTCAAGGGTCGTTTGACTACTCGCCAAATTGCGTCCATGACAAAGCCTGCCCGCCTGGTATGTGCACCAAAGCGGTTAACCCGATCACTTTGCCAATTTCATAAGGTAAAATCGCACCCGGTGTAGCTGGCCTGAGAATATCAATCATCTCTCGGGTTATGATCTCTCCCGGTTCGATTTCTCGGGCTGCCCGCAGGCAGCGTCGCTGGACAATGGCGGTCTCCTGCTCGTTAGCAGCAACAAACTTGTCCCCGGAGCCCATGGCGCGTTCAAGCTGACGGGTGGCTTTCACCATCGCATCCCAGGTTTCAGGGTTCATAGCAAAAGAATGATCCGGACCGACCCGGTCATTGTCATCGGTGAAATGCTTTTCAATCACCCGCGCCCCCAGCGCCACCGCCCCTAGCACCGTCGCATGTCCATGTGTGTGATCCGATAGGCCCAATACAGCATCGGGGAACATGTTCCGGTAAGTATTGAGAACATTCAAGTGAATGCTATCGAAATTGCTATCTTCAGCAGTATAGTTGGTGTTACATTGCATCAATACCAGCTGTGGATTAATCTCTAAAATAGCATGTACCGCCCGCTGGACATCACCAATATCCGACGCACCAGTTGCCAGCAACACCGGTTTTCCTTTGCTGGCAATTCGCTCAACCGCTTCGATCCAGGTAATGTCGCCCGAGCCAATCTTATAAGCCGGCATATACGCATCCAGCCTATCGATAGCTTCAAAATCATAAGGCGACGAGAAATAATGAATCCCCACTTCATCACAGGTGGCTTTAAGTGCCGGCGTCCACTCAAAGGGAATTGAGGCATCTGCGTAAACTTCAGAAACCGACTTTTTCCATTTGGCCTGATGAGAGACCTGGGCATTCATATGAGCAAAACCATAATCCGAAACGATCTTCTGTGCCTGGAAATTTTGAAACTTGGCAGCATCTGCACCAGCGTCTTTTGCCAAACGGATTAACAACTTGGCTCGTTCCAAACTGCCATCATGGTTGGCAGCAATATCGGCAATAAAATAGGTGGGGTGTGCCGCGCCTATCAGGCGTTCAGCAATTTTCAGGTCCATCATGCCTCCCAATTAATGAATTGTTTTTTACCCTCATCAAGCTGCAAATATTTGAAGTTTTCTCGGATAACCTTCCTGCCAGCGCCGAAATAAACGTGCGATACCAGCGTTTATCGAGGGCAGCGGTCGACCAAGCGCAGCTTGAACTTTATCCGGGTTTAATGCCAGGTTTAAAGCACGAGGTGCGCCGCGTGTCAGTTCTTGCATCCGGACAGGCTCGATCAAATCAGTGCTGAAACCAAACTGTTCAGCAATCCGTAGGCCAAAATCATATTTGCTTAAATGTTCCGGGCTGACCACATGAAAAAGACCCGACAGCTCAACCGCCAACATCTCCAACAGGATCTCTGCCAGGTCCTCCGTATACAGGGGGCTGAAATAGGTGTCCGTGAAACCTTTGATGGATTTTCCATCACGCAGGTTGTTGAAGAAAAATTCTGCCAGGCTGCGTTTTCCGGTCATGCTCCAACCAAAGAACACCACCCGGGCAATCACCGCATTAGGGTGCGCTTCATGAACGCGTTGTTCGCCTTCCAGATAAGTTTGGGCGTAAACGCTCAGGGGGTGGGTCGGCGCGTTTTCGTCATAGCCACCCGTAAAGCCATCAAAGACGGCATCTGTCGAAATATGGATCATTGGAATGCCCCAGCGTGCAGCAGCAGAAGCCAGTTCAGCGGGGACGTCCCGGTTCATCTGATGTGCCAGCTCGGGTTTGTTCTCTGCCAGGTTCAAATCGGCAATCGCCGCACAATGGATGATAGCTTCAGGCCTGGTTTTTTCAATCGTGACCAGTGCATCTGCTATTTTAAGCAGGTCGACAGAATAAGTATCAAACGGGACTTCACGCAGGTCATGTTGATTGGTTAAACCGCTTACCAGGTGGCCCTGGGCAGTCGCAACCAAGCAGAGATTCAAGCCCAAAAGTCCGCTGGCGCCCGTCACCAGCAAACGCATATTACAACTCCCCCAAACTCAAACCAGTTTCGTTGCTGCTAACCATCGCCTGGATTTCTTCCACGGTCAGCCATTCGGTATTATTGTCACTGGCATAATGGACACCTTCTTCAAGTAGCGTTCCTTTTTTAGACCAGTCATAACCAAACCACAATGCAGCTTGCGGCTGAACCACATACATATCTTCCAGTTCAACCGTAGAGCGTGCTTCATCCTCCGAAATCAGCACTTCATGCAGTTTTTCACCCGGGCGTATGCCGATGTTGCGAACTTTCGCTTCCGGGGCAATAGCTTTGGCCAGGTCTGTCATCTTCATGCTGGGAATTTTAGGTACAAACACCTCACCGCCCTGCATCGTTTCAATGCAGCGGATCACAAACCGCACGCCCTGTTCAAGAGAAATCCAAAAACGGGTCATGCGATCATCGGTAAGGGTGATTTCACCTTTTTCCCGCTGTTGGATGAATAACGGCACCACACTGCCTCGTGATCCGACAACATTGCCATAGCGTACACAGCTGAAACGTGTAGCACGACCGCCGGCATAAGCATTACTCTGAATCATCAACTTCTCGGCTGCCAGCTTGGTAGCGCCGTACAGATTAATCGGGTTAACAGCCTTATCCGTACTGAGCGCAAGGACTTTCTTAACCCCCGCATCAAGGGCTGCATCTACCACATTACTGCTTCCTAAAATATTTGTTTTAACGGCTTCCATCGGGTTATATTCGCAGGCCGGCACCTGTTTGAGCGCTGCCGCGTGAACCACCAGGTCCACACCATTTAAGGCACGGTGCAAGCGGTCCAGATCACGTACATCACCAATAAAATAACGTAATTTAGGATGGTTAAACCCGGACATGCGCATCTCGTGCTGTTTGAGTTCATCTCGGCTGTAAATAATTAACCTGGCCGGGTTATATTCACTCATAATGACTTCAATAAATTTTTTGCCAAAAGAGCCCGTCCCACCGGTCACCAGTATGTGTTGCTTGGTCCAATCCATTATATTCTCCTGGAAGTTTTGCTAAAAATTATACTTCAGATGCGTTTTTTAGCGCTCCCTCAGTCGGCTTGCTGATCAGGATCAGCGGATATTGCCCAATCCGGCCTAATAGCCTGGGAAAGCATTCTTCCAACCAAAAGATGATTTTCAGCCAGAACTTACCACCCCAATCCGGGTAAATCACAGATCGCAAGAAGGCCACACTGACACTCCGCCAGACCAGGATTTCAAAGGGTATCTTCTCGGAAAGCAGCTCGATCAAGCCGTCAGCGTCAAATTTCTCCACAAACGTCCCCGCTGGTGAAGGTGGTCCCACCGGCTGCGCTTTTTCAAGAGCTTTATCAGCCAAGTTCTCAGGCTCGATATCCTCAGCCCCTGCTTGATTGGCCCTTTCATCTCGCCAGGCTCGCAGACGCTTAATGTAATTCATAAATCTAGCCAGGCCAATCATCAAGGGTGCACGGGTCCAACCATCCACCACCACCATCTGCTGTCCAGGTTTTAGCACACGGTAAAGCCCCTCGAAAGCCATAAGCTTTTCCCCCAGGGGGACGTGATGAATCGTATGCAAAGCTGAAACACCATCAAAGATTTCCGATTCAAAGGGTAGGTGAGCGATATCGCCCACCACGTAAAATCCATGTGCGCCCACACGCTTGCGCGCTTCCCTGAGGGCAACAATCGAAATGTCCATGCAAACCCGCGTCCGGTAGCCTTCAGAATAAGTCAGGTATTCCGGGTATTGAACCGGTCCGGATCCCGCATCCAGATAATATATTCCCTTTTGAGCCAGGTGGCGTTTGACTCGCATATGACAGCGGTGCAGATATTCCTGTGAAACCGGGCGTAAATCCTCATATTGGGCATTCTGATACAGGGTTTCGCCAATGGATTGCCAGCCAACCCGGTTGTAAAATTCTCGCACAGTCTGTTTAATATGCTCTTCATTCATGTTGGAAGTAAATACCAGCTTTCTCAAAAAGTATTGGCCGATCGCACAAATCGTTCATTCACCAGGTCAGTGGTACGCCGGTCAGAGCATCAAAGGTCTGGCCGTATTTTTGTTCACCTTCATCGCTCAACACATACACCATGGGGTAGGTGTGAATATCCTTTTTCAAGTCCAAAAGATGCCAGGGAAAGGGCTTCGGGAAGGCAAAGAAAAACAAATAAGCATAACGCCAGGCCAGTTCAACCTGCTCCTGGTTCAACCGGGCAGAGGAAAGATCGGCCAGTTTTTCGTCCAGGCTCGAAAAATACATCTCCCAGGTTTCAGGGTCCGTGGTAAACCCGCGGCTCCGGTAATGGGTTTTGCCAGCAACGATCACAGGGATACCAACCATGGCCGCTTCTAAGCCAACCGTGGTGGAATATACCAGCACCAAGCTGGCGATATCTAAAATATCATAGGTGTTGACCTTAGCCTGGGCTTCAACCAGGTGAAAATGCTCCGGAAACTCACCAACTGCTTTTTCAACAATGGAAGCCATAGAGGTACCATGCATTAACTGTTCACCTGGATGCAAACGAATAATTAGTTGTACATCATCACGATCTGAAAAATAACGCAAAGTGCGTACAACCCACTCCTTCATGCTATCGCTAAATTTCTGTCGCCCCAAGGTTAAACTGTCGCCAAGCACATTGGAAGCCAGCAAAACGATTGGGCGGTCATCAAGGTTGAGGGCTTTCTTCACAGCCGCGCTGCCCTGGGTGGCTGTTTCCTGCCACTGACGGGTGAAGTTCTGCCAGGTTTTCGAATTCACCCGGGCGGCATACAGGTCGCGCAATGGGTTCAATTGTGCCTCAGTCAGGGCATCCTTCCCACGTGCTGCCCAAAGTGCGTCTGTATTATTTTTCATGATCTCGGAATCCTGAGCCAGCCAAATACGTTCGCGCTGTTCACTGAATTCGAAGGTCACCGTTTGCAAGCCCAAATTCTGTGCAACCTGGTAAACCATACCCATCTCCTGGATGCTGCCATTGGGGACAACAACCACATCAGGTTGATAGGTCATCAGCCAGGCGCGTGCATTCAACGCGGCTTCCCGATTGCGCTTGACCCGCTCTTGAAAAAGCGGTTCTTGTTTGTCAATATCCTCCACCTGGAGTGCGTATTGAGCATCAAAAATACTCACCTGCTCAACAGCCTGTTCCAATTCTGGCGGTAAATGTTTCGAAAAAGGCTTGACATTCAAAAGCGACTGTACCTTTAAAACCCTGCCCGCCGGGCTGAGTACATCCCGAGCATAAAGGTTTTGGCGTCGCAGATCAAATCTATCAATTGGTTCATCCCAGCTGGCATAGGGCATAAAGGACAGAGTCACCTGGTGGCCTCGTCCAGCCAAAGCAACACCCAGTAAAGCCGCATATTCAATCCAATAATGCAGGGTCGCAAAAATAAATACCTTATTACCGGTTTCCCGCTGCTGGCGTGCTTCCTCAGCTTGTTGAACCGCTTCGGGGAGCACAGATTCCAAAAGGTTCAGTTTAAAATGTGCCTCCCAGGGCTTATGGCGCTGCACCAGGTGCCAGTAAAGTTCAGCTGTATAGGGCAGTTGCCCCAGTATTTTCTTAACACTGCACCGCTTCATCGTTATTTATCTTTCAACCTTCCCAATCTTCCATGCCAATTTTGGCCGAACCGGTCCAAGGCGTGGTTCAGGCCATTGCGTTCCAGGTGCGCCAGTAGCGTCTACAGTGAATGTAAGCGCCTTATCGTCCTGAAAATAGCGTTGAATACGATAAGTACTGGCGTTAACACCCAGTATGTAGCGGCCTTCATTCATTAAATCTGGCGGGATTTCACAACGACTGATATAGCGTCCCGGGCCGCGGTTCACGTATCTGTCATACAACCGAGCATCGTCCGTATCAAAGCTGGTGAATACAAATTCACCCCGGGTGGTCATCATATAAATGCCTACCCGTAATCCGCTGATCTCTTTAGTCAGCTGATAAACCAACTCGATTGAAAAGCCCTCTGCAGCGTTAACAGTATCGACCACTTCCCCAGCCGGGTTTAATACCCGCAGCGCCACAGGAACAAAGTCAGCGCCATGTAAAATATACGGGTCTTGGTCCCAGTAACGTTCACCTTGTTTTGTCAGCCCCATATTCAGGTAATGATCCACCGCATCAGGTGTTGGCGCGCGCATCACCATTTTCCCCTGATCAAGAACAATCGTCTCTTGCGTCAACCGCAGGATAGCAGACATATTATGGCTCACAAACAATACGGCACGGCCTTCCTGGGCCACATCACTCATCTTTCCCAGGCACTTGCGCTGAAATTCGGCATCGCCTACCGCCAACACTTCATCCACCACCAAAATTTCCGGTTCCAGGTGCGCAGCCACGGCAAAAGCCAACCGTAAATACATGCCGCTGGAGAAGCGCTTGACCGGCGTATCGATAAATTTGGCAACTTCAGAAAATTCAACAATTTCGTCGAATTTGCGGTCGATCTCTTCTCGGCGCATACCGAGGATGGCGCCATTCAGGTAGATATTCTCCCGACCGGAGAGTTCGGGGTGAAACCCCGTGCCCACCTCCAACAGCGAGCCCACCCGTCCGCGAATCTCGCCAAAGCCAAGCGTGGGATCAGTGACCCGCGAGAGAATTTTCAGCAAGGTACTCTTGCCAGCGCCATTCCGACCCACAATGCCCAGCACCTGGCCGCGTTCAACCTCAAAACTGATGTCCTTCAACGCCCAAATATACGAAGGGCTGTCATCACGTCCAGTGCTACGTCGTGTAAACAGCCGGCCCGCTCGCTTGACGCTGGTTGTCAGTACATCTCTCAACGTGTCGGGGCGCTCTTGCAACATCCCAATACGGTACTGTTTGGAGATATTTTCTAAACGAATAACAGGTTCAGGCATAAATTCCTATACAATATCGGCAAAGGTTTTTTCCATCCGCCGAAAATAATATAAACCGCTTACCAACAAGATCAACACCACCCCGGCAGAGATCAACATGGTCATATCGGGCGGTTCTGTACCCAACAATGCCCAGCGAAATCCCTGAATCACCCCTACCATAGGGTTCAACCCATATAATAACCGCCAGGGGCCTGCCGGGATAATATCAATGGGGTAAACAATCGGAGAAGCATACATCCAAACCTGGATGATGAAGGGCACCATGTGCTGCACATCGCGATATTGCACATTCAACGCCGAAAGCCAGAGCCCAACGGCCAACGCGGTCAACAACGCCAGCAGGATAATCGGCAACAGCCACAGGTTATTCAGACTGGGCCAATGTCGATAGTAAATCATCACCCCCAGCAGAACCAGAAAAGATACTAAAAAATCCACCAGAGCTGCAAAAACTGTCGACAAAGGAATGGCGAGCCTGGGAAAGTAGATTTTGGTGATCAGGTTGGCATTTCCAACCAGGCTGACACTCGACCGCTGCAAGGCCGTGGCAAACAACTGCCAGGGAAGCAGTGCAGACAGGGCAAATAATGGATAGGGCAGATTTTGGGAGGGTGTCTTTAACAAAATGCCAAAAATCATCGTGAAGATCAACACGGTTAATAATGGCTGCAGCAAAGCCCAGCTAACCCCCAGAATAGCCTGCTTGTACCGCACTTTGATATCACGCCAGGTAAGGAAAAAGATCAACTCGCGATAACGCCATAGCTCTCGCAGGTCAAGCCCCAGCCAACCCTTTGCCGGACGCAGAAAGATCACAGGGGTCTGGTCTTTATTTTCTCGGGTAATTTCCGTCAACTTACACAATCACTTTCGATTGGCACGATACCAGTCAATCGTTCGTTGCAATCCTTCATCGAAATCGGTTTGCGCTTCAAAGCCAAATTTCTCTTGAGCCCGGCGGGTATCCAATGCCCGCCGAGGCTGACCATTGGGCTTGCTGGTATCCCATACCAAATCGCCTTCAAAGCCGGTCAACCGGGCAATCTTTTCTGCCAGGTCTTTGATACTGATTTCGAAACCCGATCCAATATTTAGAGGCAAGGATTCATTTTACTTTCCGGTTGCCAGGCCAATTCCCCGAGCAGCATCTTTTGCAAAACTAAATTCTGGCGTGGGCGTCCCGTCGCCCCAGACAACAATCTGACCCGTCCCGCTTTCTTGTGCTTCAATGCACTTACGAATCAATGCCGGAATCACATGTGAACTGCGTGGGTCAAAATTATCACCAGGCCCATATAAATTTACTGGCAGCAAAAAGATGCTGTTAAACCCATACTGCTCCCGATATGCTTGCGATTGTACCAACAACATTTTCTTGGCCAGACCATAAGGTGCATTCGTTTCTTCAGGGTAGCCAATCCACAGGTCATCTTCTTTAAAGGGCACAGGCGTAAACTTTGGATAGGCGCAGACCGTGCCAATCGCGACGAATTTTTCCACACCCCTCAAATACGCTTGGTGCATAAGTTGAACGCCCATCATCAAGTTGTCGTAAAAGAACTCTGCTGGATGTTCCCGGTTGGCACCAATGCCGCCTACATGTGCAGCCAGGTGAATGATCACATCCGGGTTCGAATCCGCAAGCATTTGCTTGATGGCAGCAGGATCGACCAAATCGTATTCTTCAATTTTCGGGATGAAAATATTTGTTGCCCCGCGGGCACGTAAATCTTCAATCAAATGCGTACCTAAAAATCCCGCGCCGCCGGTGACACAAATCCTCTTTTCAGGCCAATTCATTGTTTTCTCCATAATTGTTTAATCATACCGATGTTTATCTTAGGTCATTCAATGTTTATCGTCAATCCACAACAATCGGGCAGGCATGCTGCAATTCTCTATTCAGTGGATCTGGTATTCAATACAGGTCAGTCAAACGGACAAACTATAGACATTGCGATTCATCGCAGGATGAAATGTTAAATATAGTCCTGTATCATAACAGTGTAACGTACCAGCCTTCCAGCTGTAATTATATAGCCTAATTTGCGCCTTTGGCAGATTTTCTATCACTCAATCCAGAACTGTGCGTGTATTGAAAACACGCTTTACCGAAACCAATGATCAAATTTTTCATTTCAGCCCTTGCAGGCCAAAAGGTATCAGGGTAATCATTGGCCTGAGAACGTAAAGCCTGGTCTTAATTAGGTTTTTTATCAGTTACATAAGTTATTAATTGCGTCATCACCAATTATTTTCTCGATGACCTGTTATTTAATTTTATCAATCGGTTTTGGGGCCAGGAGGGATATCTGACCATCATCGGCAGTAAACACAATCTCATAATACCGATCTATTGGCTTGGCAACGTATTTAACCCATGCATTATTTTCTTCAGCAAAAGGCTTTGTTTGATCTTTTAATCCCAAGTGCAGGGGGCTAACAACAATCAAATCAAAGCGTTGTGTTTGGATATCGTTTTGGAATCTTTCTATATACGGCTCATTTTCTGACATTGCCATTTCCATCAAGAACACTTTCTCATATTCTGGCACCAATTTCACGCCCTCAATCAAACCAAAGGTGAGCAGATGGCGATCTTCGATGAAGAGCACTTCACCAGCTTCTTGAGTTCTTTGCTCGATTAATACTTGCATCTGTTCTATAACTTGCCAAGCCTTCGTTAAATCTGGGGTTGGATAAGGCCTCAAGGCATTGACGGTAAACAGAATTGGCAGTAACACAGCCAATAATATCAGTGTTAAAGGTGGATTCATCCGGGTCAATCGGGTCGGGTCATCTGCCGAAAACTGGTTAAATAGAACGTAGACAGCCGTTACTGCCAGGAAAACCAGAAAAGCATCCAAATTGTGCAGGTTATTTCCCCCGCCGATCTTTGTGCTGACAACCAGGCCGGCAATTAATAAAGCGGCGTGCAGGGTTAACAAAGCCAATAATCGCAGCGGTCGCCAAGCTTGTTTTGCAGTTAATACTCGCCAAAGGATGATAACAAACGCTGGTACACTGGCAATCAACAACAGGTTGATTATACCCATGCCATAGGCTTCGTTTGGAAATAAGCGATAGATTAGTAACGGTGATTTAAAACTGGTAACAAAATCTTCTGCCGGTCGTCCGCTGAGAAAAATATAAGCCAGCGATGATCCAAATGCAATCAGCAAGCCTGAAAATGCAGTCAACACCGGCCAAAGCCAGTATTCCCAAAAGGATTGTTCATTGAGCGGTTTTTCTAAAATGTACATTGTGGCTGCCAGCATACCTGCCACGGGGAACCAGTTAACACGGCTGAAACCAGCCCATAAGGATGCCAACACCATTATAAAAAACGACCAGACAAGCTTATCCTTATTAAAGCCTAGCAATACAATAATGATGACTACCATCAAGTGAAAATAAACCGGGCCTTGAAAGGTAAACAGAGAAAACCAGGCAACAACACCCAGACCAATCCAAAAGTTTGCGGGTTTAATTCTTCTACTTAAAGCAATCCCCCCCGCCAGTGTCAATCCAATCCACAGCAATACTTGCCAAAGGCGATGACCCCATAACCCCAAACCTGGAATTAGAAATGCAGCAGATTGCATTAAATATCTTGAGGGATGCAAGGATGACCATGGCACCCGAAAACCATAAATCCTTTGTGAGAAAAATAAAGATGCATCATAAAACCATGTAGTTTCTGACCAGCCGATAGAAAATGGATAAGCTTGAATATCAGGAATCCAGTACAGCACCCAAATTGCCAACCCGCACAGGCTGAAACCACCGATTAACGCCGATAAAGGTTTAACTCTTCCAGTGCCAATCAGCATCAGTGCACACAGCAGACTTAAATGCCCCAAAATAAAAAACTGCATCTGCTGATTCTGGAAGAGAAAAGATCCCTCAAAAAGGGTATGGTAGATCAATAAGAAGATCAGAATTGTTACCAGCAACCAGTTTATAAAGCCCAGCTTTTTGAAGAGCTGGATTATTTTACGAGCAAATCGTATTGCTTGCACACCAATACGTTGCTCTAGTAAAAATAGGCCTACCAATAAGGTCAGGGCATAAAGAAGTCCCGGCGACAATCTGACTAACATACTCCCCGAAAAACCCAGAACAGACCCCAGCCCATAGGTTGCCAACAACGATGGTAAAACACTGATAAGAGTAACCAGTAAAGCCAAGAGGAGATAAACCCGCAGAATTGTCAATTGGCTCAGTTGAGGGCTTTCTGATGATGCGTTATTATGCAAGTTGATTTTATTCAGAAGAGGCATCTTTATCTTTGACGATTAATGATGAGAGGCTGTCTATGGTGTTACTTTCAACATTAATTGAATTCGATGAACGGCACGGCTGGTGACATCTCTCAAACATCATTGAACATCCCCCTGGCAGAGGGGGGCGATGTTCGCAAGCGTATTTATTTGGAGCACTTTACTCAAAGGTCAGCCCGATCCTTGCGCAAAGTGCAATCATTTTTCAAACAAGCAATAATATGTTCGACAGACAAATTATAATGACGGGATATGATCTGTCAAGTCACCAGGCGGATGCTTGCGATCCCACAGCCAGCCGCCAACAATAACCCCCAAACTCAAGATAATGATCGCCCCAACCATCTCCCACAAACCCAGCCGGGGAAAAAGAGGATAATAACGGCTTAGGTACCACTGGGTGAAAAACAACACAAAGATACCCTCAATTAAAAAAGTTCGTTTCAACCACCGATCGTGGGTATGCTTCGCAAAAGCCAAAGCCCAGCCTGACACAACTGCCATCCAGGGCAGAAAAAGTGTGCGGTAGCGTGGATTATCCCATTGGTCCCCTCCTGCACGGGCTGAAGCAATCAAAACCCAACCCCAAATAACAAGAACAAACGCCAGAATCATTTTACGTTGCAGAGACGGCGACAACCACCAGGCTCGAAACAAGGCATAGGCTAATAAAGGAAATAGTAAATACCATCCCAAAGCCCTGAAGATGGCTAAACTATGCCATATTAGGGGAGCAGGTGCGGCTATTCCAGCTGGGAGTACGGGCTGTAAAACCCCATAGATAAAAATAAAGGGGAAGTGCAACCAGGTCGGTAGCTGACTCAGTTGAAATTGAACCCTGCCTGATTTAGTAATTGTTTGCTTGGCATCCCAATGCAAAACAGAGACCACCCAATCGCGCATAAGCCAAAATCCCAGCAGAATTCCAGCCAGGATCAATGCCCAGCCCAGTATTTTCATCCATTTTTTCGGCAACTCTGCTGATTTAATGACCCAAAGCCACAAAAACACAGCCCCAAATATCGGCAAAGCTGACCGGAAAGAAAACAAGAGCAAGCTGATAGTGCTGACCGCAAAGACAACCAGTGCTTTGCGATCTCGCGTTCTTTCCACCCATCGTGAAACCGACCAAAACAGCATGGTGAAAAACAGGATGATAAAGGGTTCCCGCATTTGCGATGCAGACAATAAAATACTTTCAGGGTAGAGAACCATAATCCAGCCTGCCCAGGTCGCGGCACAAGGGCTGAGTTTACGGTTTAAACCCCTTATTAAAAATGGAATACTCAGCGCCATCGCACCGGCTGCCAATATCGTAATTAAAATTGGCCGGTGTTCATCTGGGCTAATATAGCGGTAAACAAAACTGCTTAACGCCAGCAAACCACCGTATTGATCAACCTCGTATTCTTCACTGAATGCCATTGACAATGGCTGGTCTGATTGTGCAAGCGCCCAGGCATTGCGATCCCGACGATAGGCGTCCTCAAAGACGTAACAAGCCTGTTGGATATCGATTTCATAACCAAATCGAGGCAAGCCCCAGGTCAAAATAACACCGTACCCCACCCTCAAGAGGAAAGCCAGAAACATCATTAAAGCCAGCGTCTTTCCAGTGCCGGCCTTCTTCCAAGCAACAAATAAGATGCCTGCAACCACAATAATCATCAGCGAAGTTGATAAAAAGCCCCGCCAGAAATCACCCTGCTGCAAAACAGCCTGGATCAGGCCGCCCAGGCCAAGGCTGGCAAAAAAAACTATTCCGAGATGAGATAGCCATTGAGGACGCTGTTTTCGTTCAACCATTAATAACCTGAACCTTCTTTCGTTTCGGTAAAATCCACACTTCCCACGACCGATAAGCAGCCCACAACACCAAGAAAACCACGACTGTTTGCAGCGGCACCAGAAAGCGCGGATTGTCGCCATGGTCTATTAATGAGGAGGCCACAGCCGATGCCCAGACGGAACCTGCAAGTATCACATGGTAGGTCGTAATCTCCCATGCTTCCCATAGCCGTTTCGAAACCAAGATTAACAGGCTGGCAAAAACGAAGGTCAAATTGGCCACAAATAACAAAGCACGCATGCCAAGTATTAAAAGCGGCAACACGGAAGCCAATACTGGTGAGGAAATCCCGCCAGGGTTCCAGTAAACCGGCGCCCGCCAAAAGAGCCACCAACCCCTCAATACCCGAGAGAGATATTCGCCAGGGTGTGAACGAATCAGATCAATTGAGATACTCTGTAACGTGCGTGAAAGCTGGTAAAAGTTTTGTCCGCTGGCCGCCTGCATGGCTGGGATCGCATCCCAGATGGCATTACCCTGGCTGCCTGTGTTAGCTATACGGGCATCTCGATAGTCCAGGTAGATTTCACGCAATTCAGCATAGTCATCCGGTACTGCCTCAAAATAATATCCAGTATGTTGCACCAGGTGATAACCCGTCATGGTCGTCAGGCTAAACATATGATAGTTACTTTGTATCCAGCGCATCCACCCGCCAACCAACAGGATGGCTGGCAATAGCACCGCCACTAAAGGCTTCCATTGTATGTGGATCTTTTTTTTGTCAAAATTAATACCTAAGCTGAATGCCAGCCAGATCGGCATAAAAACAAACAACGGTCGGGCCAAAGCCGCCAGCGCGGCTGTTAGCCCAATTCCCAGCCCCAGCCACCAAGAACGGTGTTGGCGATCTTTGAGCCAAATAAATGCACCTAAAAAAGCCATCGTCAACCAAAAAGTTGACAGCGTTTCAGTTAATAAATTTGCCTCAAAAAACAACTGCCCCGGGTTCAAGGTATGTGCTAGCGCTGCCAGCCCACCCACATAAGGTTTACCGCTTGCCCGATAGCCAATATAAAACCAGGCCAGGGTGATTCCTAAACCCAAAACCAATTGAGAGGCATAAACCACCCGATCAGAGCCAAAAAGCGCTATCCAGACGGGGTAACCTGGTGTACGTGTGCCGTCATAAACCTTAAATCCACCTAAAACAGCCTCAGCCGATCGACGATAACTATATGTATCGCTATAAGAAACTGGTGGATAACTGATGAACAACCATGCTCTCAGAACGATCGCAACGATCAAAACCATTGCCAACCAGATTAAAAGTCGTTTCTTTACCGGGTTAATCATTAGCGCAATTTCACCACAAATTTAATTTAAAGCAATCCCTCTAAAGCCCGTTCAGCCCGAGATTGCCAAGTATAAGCCTCAACCGCAGCCCTGGCAACTTGCCCTAAAGCCCGGGCCGCGGCAGGATTGGCTTGCAGTTGCTCTAAAGCCATAACCCAGGTCTGCAGGTCATCTGGGGGGCAAAAAATTGCCATTGAATCGTTCAAGACTTCACGAATTACAGGCAGGTCACTGCTGATGATTGCCCGGCCTGCCGCCATATATTCAAACATTTTCATCGGGCTGGCGATTTTCGCTGAATCTCCGCCCCCGCTACCAGCAATTTGCCAGCCGTAGGGCATCAGAAGTACGTCTGCCGCCGCTTGATATTGCGGAAGAGCTGCATTACTCACAAACCCGGTCAGGGTCAGGTTGTTAAGGCCCTCTGAAAGCACCCTGTGCTTCCAATAATCAACATCAGCAGCCTCGCCCCCAACCCACAGGAATTGCACCTGCGGCATGGTCTTTGCTAGGTTGAACATCAACGCCATCCCCCGTCCAGCATAAAAGTGCCCGGTGTATCCGGCTGTGAACCGCTCGGGTAAGCCCAGCATCTGGCGGGCTCGCGAAGCATCGGGTAAGCCCTGGTAACGCTCTAATTCAATGCCGTTGGGTGCGACCTGGATATCCAGGTCCCCCGATTTGAGATCAAAATTATCCATCAACACTTGTTTGAGGGCATTGGTGTTGGTCAACAAACGCTGACGCGTTTTCGAGGCAGAAAAACGCCGGAATAACCACGGTCCAACTTTACCCGTCACACGGTCGTGCAGTTCAAGGACTGTCGGTATCTGGCTCCACAATGCTAATACAGCAACTTGGAGCATCCAGGTATATACGAGATCAGCGCCCATTTTTTGCGCCTGACCCACGGCTTTAAGGGCAAAGCCATAGCGTTTATGGGCCAGGTTTTCAGGAATCCAAACGATCTCCAAAGGGTGCTGAATCCCATAATGCGCCTGAAGGTTTTTTGAAGGTGTAGGTTGTTCACCCGGAACGATTAAGGTTACTTGATGCCCTAATTCAGCTAAGGCGTGGGTTGCTTTAACGACCTGAAGGCTGTTAGCAGCGTTGGATGGAACAAATGAAGCGCTAATGCTGACAATTTTCATAATTAATCCGTCGGATTGCGGCGCCAAACTGAGGGTCATTTTTTGAGATCGGCAAAAAGCAATTCCAACGAATGAAAATATACCACATGAAATCGTTTTTAACCGGCTGCAAAAATGATGTGCTCTCAAAAACTTGAACCCATATCAGCAAACCCAAACAAAACGATATATTTTAATCTTATATTTAATATGTCAACAAAGTTTACAGAAATGAAGTAAAATCAACGTTCTAATGACACTTAATAAATTGCTGAGCGCAACCGCAAAACGGGTGTTTTTAATAACAAATCCATTCACAAGATGAAATATCGAGAATTAAAACAACTTCCCTTTCTATTCCAGATTCTTATCCTGCTCGGAATGATTCTGCCAAGATGGCTTGGCTTATTAATGGCCAGTATCATTGGAACCGTTATGGGCAGCCTTAAATTATTGCCCCAGAATCGAGCTATTCGTGCGAATCAATGGGTGATTCATGACCAGCAGCTTTCTAAAAAAGAATTAAGGCAATACCCTCGGATTGTTTTTCGGTCGGTTTCCAAGTGTTTTTTCGATTATTTCTACTTTCTCACTCGACCAGAAAAATTAGAGGAAATTGTTCATTTCAGCCCCGAGGCACAAGCGGTTATCAAACGCATTGAAAACAACGAGCCTTGTGTGATCGTCTGCCCTCACTTGAGTAATTTTGACCTGATGGGCTATGCATTGGCCATCCACAATGTCCGCATCCAGGTGCTATCTTTTCCAGACCCGGTGGCCACTTATCGCTGGCAAAATCAACTGCGTCATCGAGAAGGAATCGTCGTGACGCCCATGAGTCTGAGCGCATTTCGACAAGCCCGACAGCGTTTACGCGAAGGAGGCAGTGTGTTGACTGGTCTTGACCGTCCACTTGAAAAGGCTGCTCACGAAAAGTATCAGCCCCAATTCTTCGGGTACCCAACACATTTACCGGTTGCGTATGCTCGCATGGCCTTAGAAGCCAATGTGCCTGTATTTGTGTTTGCCGCCGCTTACCTGCCTAATGGTAAATACTATTTGGAGGGTTCAGCGCCCATCTGGATGGAACCACACGATGACCTTGAAACAGAAATACTGGCAAACGTCCACAAAGTCCTCGATGTCGCTGAAGTGCTGATCAGAAAATACCCCCAGCAGTGGGCAATGTTTTATCCTGTATGGCCTCAATTCCTGGGCATATAACCAGAAAGGTGAATTTAAATGCCAAAAGTTGAAAAACATAAAAGAGAAAATAAAATCCTGCTGGGCTTTTTAGAACGACCCGCTCTGCGCTGGCTGGCAGCGCATATGCCCACCTGGGTGACCCCGGACATCCTAACCTGGATCGGAATTGGCGCATCTGTTCTAATTTTCGTCAGTTATTGCCTCACCAACATCAGCCCCAATTACCTCTGGTTAGCCAATCTGGGTTTTTTTCTCAACTGGTTTGGCGATAGTCTGGACGGCACACTGGCGCGTTACCGCAAAATCGAACGTCCGCGTTACGGCTTTCTGATCGATCACTGGATTGATGCCATCAGCACCCTGTTGATCTTCCTCGGGCTGGGCCTCTCGCCCTATGTTAATTTGCTGGTAGCCAGCCTGGCTGTAATCAGCTATTTATTGGTGTCTATCATGGTGTACCTGATCACCTATGTGACCGGTATTTTCACCATTACCAACGCTTATATCGGCCCAACAGAAATCCGTCTGCTGGCTGTCATTATCAATATCATCATCTTCTATAGCGGTGAGGTTACCTACAACCTGCCATGGGTGGGTGAGACAAGTTTGTTTACCCTGGTCACAGGTGCTCTGGCTTTAATCATGTTCCTCTACTTCATGACCAATACTGCCATACAAGCCTACAAATTAAAGCTTTTAGATGAAAAGCGCCTTGAACGAAAACTGGCTAAAGAGCGCGAACAACAGGACTAATGCTGGTCATTTTGCGGCTTTTTTTCGATGCGTATGATGCCGATAAAGTAAACTGCCTGTTCGCCGCACTGCCTATGATGAAAGTGTGAAAACAGTCTGATGATCAAATTCTTGCATTTTGCCGACGCCCACATCGATATGGCTAACTTTGGAAAGCAAGACCCGGAAACCGGCCTTCCGCTGCGGGTGATAGATTTTCTGAACTCCCTGGATGAAATTGTGGAATCTGCCCTCACCGAAAATGTTGACCTGGTGATATTTGCCGGCGACACCTATAAAGACCGCGCGCCCGCGCCCACCTTTCAACGTGAATGGGGGAAACGGATCATGCGCCTCTCGCGGGCGGGTATCCTGACGCTCTTGCTGACCGGAAACCACGATATTTCCCCGGCTACAGGCCGTGCCCATGCGATCCAGGAGTTTGACACTTTGGATGTTCCCCACGTGCGCGTGGTGCAACATCCTCAATTCCTCACCCCGGCTGACCTGGAGTACCTGTCAGTTCAGGTGCTGGCTCTGCCCTGGATTTCTCGCACCTGGATGCTAACCAACCTGAATTTTAGCGGGGTGGAACCTGGACAGGTCAATGCAGCTTTAAATACCCATCTGTTTGAATTGGTAAATACCTGGTTGGAAGAGGCTGACCCTGAGTTGCCAACCATTCTGACCGCACACGCATCCGTCGAAGGCGCAGCTTACGGTTCAGAGCGCATGGTCATGTTGACTAAAGATCTGGCTCTGCCATCCGAGCTGGTCAAAAACCCAAGGTTTGATTATGTGGCTCTCGGACACATTCATAAAGCTCAAAATCTGAATGAAGGTGCCCACCCACCCGTCATTTACCCGGGCTCCATCGAACGGGTTAATTTCGGTGAGGCTGGCGATCGTAAATTCTTCGTCACCGGGCAAATCAGCAAAGGTAACACACAGATCACCTGGCACGAGCTAAAAAACATCCGCCCCTTTCTCGACATCCATATCCAGCTGGAATCGGATCAGGCCATTAACCGCACCCTCCAGGAACACCTCCCCCCATCAGAGGAATTGCTGGGCGCTATCCTGCGCATGGTAATCGAATACCCTCGTGAGTGGGAACCCCTGATCGACGAAAATGAATTACGCACCCTGACTGCAGGCGCTTTTGAATTTCATTTGGTAAAACGTCCCCATGTAAAAACCCGAGTCCGCCTGCCAAAAGGGCGGACCGCCAACCAACTGAGTGTCATCGAACTCTTAGATATCTATTGGGAGACCAGCCAAAGCAACCTGGACGAGGACAAGAAGCAGACCTTAATTGATCTTGCTAAAACGATTATCGCCGAGGTGGGCAGCGAGGGTTGAATATGGGGTTTGGTGAGTTTAGCCCACCCCAAAAAGCTTGACACTTAACCCGCTTTTCCGTATAATACTTTACGCCTTCCTCGATAGCTCAATTGGCAGAGCGAGCGGCTGTTAACCGTTAGGTTCCAGGTTCGAGTCCTGGTCGAGGAGCTTTTTCTTTTAATGGTCATTGAAGAGTTTTTTCAGTTTCTATTTAGAAGGAATTACACAAACACCATATCTGACTGTTTTTTTTATCTATTTTGTGCTATCATTAATTCTGGTAGAATTACAATACCCGATCAATTTGTTTTGAAAGTTCCTCCACCCCTGGCAACGCCGGCTGGGGGTGATTGTTTTAAGCAAGCCCTGGGATGTGTTTGAATTCTGCCACAAGGTATAATCATAACAGTCCAATAAATACCTGTTGCCATTATTAAACGCTAGAAGCAGTATCAATGAGGTTTTATTGGATGAAGTCAAATTCAATACCCGCGCTTTTACTGCAGATGGCAGCCTGGCGGAATGCCCACTGCTGAGGTCATCCTGCCCTTCCATCAATTCATCTTGCAGTTGAACAAGCGCTGAGCCCGACTGCCTGAAAAGCTGAAGCCACAACCAGCAAACACGCGTAAAGCTGCTGGTGGTAGCAAAGTTAAAATTTGTCGATAGGTTTGGAAAAGGAGATCGGCTTGAGGGACAATCAGGAGACATTAACCTTGCGTATGCTGATGTTGCTGCTGGTATTTGTGATCGGGATGCCTTTGCTGCCTTTGCTGATCTCCTGGCGTTGGAACTGGTGGGAAGCCTGGGTCAGCGCAGCTATCGCCATCTTCGGCTTTGCCATCAGCCGTTACCTGGCCAGTCGGCGCCATCCGGATTTGCTGGTTGAGCGCGGGCAATACCTGGAGAACCCCAACCCGGAGCCCTGGGATAAATATCTCTCGCCATTATCATCCTTAGGCGGGGCGTTAATCCCGCTGGTCGCTGGTCTGGATATGCGTTTTGGCCCATCGGCGCAGTTTGGGTTGGCGTTAAAGATCATCGCCATCCTGCTCATGCTGTCCGGTTATGCGCTGGGCGCCTATGCGCTCATCACCAACCGCTATTTCTCCGGGATGGTTCGCATTCAAACCGAACGAGAGCACCACGTGATCAACACAGGCCCCTACCGGTGGGTGCGCCACCCCGGATATGCTGGCGCGCTCATCAGCAACTTCGCCGCACCCTTCCTTTTAGGATCCTGGTGGTCTTTGCTGCCGGCCTTATTATTATTGGGGATCATTTTCTTGCGAACCTCCCTGGAAGATCGATTTCTGCAAGAGAAACTGGCCGGCTACCAGGAATATTCACACAAGGTCCGCTATCGTTTAATTCCAGGAATCTGGTGAGATAGAAAAGGTCAATATGGGCGCATATTTTATAACTGAACACCAAGCCATTTTAAAATACGGCTAAGGATGAAACGAATGATCAATGCTTTTCTCTTCTGGTTGTGGCGGGTTCTTCCTTTCCCGGGTTTTATCCGGGAAGGGATTATCTGGTTTCTTAATCCGAAGTACCTGGTTGCTGTCGATGCTTTAATCGTTAACGACGATAACGCTTGTTTACTGTTCAATCACCCCTATCGACAAAAATACACCTGGGGACTTCCCGGCGGTTATTTAAAAAGGGGCGAACATCCAGAAAACGCCATTAAAAGAGAAGTCTTCGAAGAGTCGGGGTTGGATATCCACGTTATCAGGTTGATCGATGTGGATATGAAAGAGAGTCATCCCCGGATCACACTGGTGTATTCAGAAGAAATCGTCGGGGAATTAAAATTCACACCCTCCCCAGAGGTGTCTGAAATTAGCTATTTCCCGATTGATCAATTGCCAGGCTTATTTCCCAATCAGAGAGCGCTTATTCACAAACATTGCTACCAGGTAGATGCTACAACGACAAAGGCGCCCCACGGAGCGCCTTTACTCTGAATTACACCGGTTGTATTGATCAGTTTTACGGCATTTTATTATCGAAGGATTGCAGGGCCTTCATGTAATTCGCACGTTCGAAAACGGCCGGATTTTCCACATGTTTTTGGCTCATGCTGCCGCGCATGCGCTCAACTGAGATGTGATCATAGGCACTCATCCAATTCTCCATCTCTGCCAGCATCTCTCTTGCTCTGCCCAGGCCATTTGCCACAAACTCCGATGCCACCATGGCTACATTGGCACCAACCATAACAGCTTTGACCAGATCGACACCGGTATGGACGCCCGACGTCAGCGCCAGATCTGCTTTCACCCGTCCATAAAGGATGGCTGTCCAGCGCAGCGGCAATAATAATTCCACCGATGTAGAAAGATTCAGTGTAGGGTCAACTTCCATCTCTTCGATGTCAATATCGGGTTGAATGAAGCGATTAAAGAGCACCAGGCCCTGTGCTCCAGCACCAACAAGGCGCTGTGCCAGGTTTGGAAGTGCCGTGTAAAAGGGGCTCAATTTAACGGAAACGGGGACTTCAACATGTGCATACACTGCCTTCACCAGGTCAATCAGGTTATCTTCCAACTCACTGGCGCTCACCTCCGGGCTGGTTGGCAAATAATAGATATTTAACTCCAGGGCGTCCGCGCCAGCTTGAGCCATCTTTTGCGCGTATTCCACCCAGCCAGAATTGGATACGCCATTCAAACTGGCAATAATGGGAATTTCCACCGCTTCTTTATATTTTCGAATCTTTTCCAGGTATTCATCTGGGCCGACATTGTAACGATCAAGGGCAGGAAAATAGCTCAGTGACTCAGCATAACGTTCTGTGCCATGTTCCATAAAATAATTAAAGGCCAGGCTGTCATGGGTGATCTGCTCTTCAAACAACGAATACATGACGACCGCGCTGATCCCTGCATGTTCCATTTTCTTAACCGTGCTCAGTTTTTTCGAAAACGCAGAAGCCGCCGCCACAAGAGGATTCTTGAGCTCGAGTCCTAAATAATGTGTTTTCAAGTCCGTCATCAGTCCTCCAATTCGTATTAAGTGTAACGTGTCAAATTAACCATAAATGGTGATGAGCATGCTCATCACCATTTATTATACTGTTTTTAACGATCAAACGGTTAGAAGCGCTTATTCTTCAGCTTCAGGCTCGGGTTTTTGGTAATGCATATCCGCCATTTGCTGGTAAAGGGTCCAGCGGCTGGCTGCATCCTGCTTGGCCTTCTCCATCAGCATTTCTGCGCGTGCCTCATTGCTCTGCAGGAGCATGCGGAAACGGGTTTCGTTATAAGCATAATCTTCCACCGGTATGGTGGGCTCTTTAGCGTCGATTGTCAATGGGTTTTTGCCTTCAGCACCCAATTCCGGGTTGTAGCGGTACAGAGGCCATACACCAGATTTTACAGCCAGTTCTTGCTGCTGAAGTCCCAGTCGCATATCGATGCCATGGGCAATACAGTGGCTGTAGGCAATGATTAACGACGGTCCTTCGTAGGCCTCAGCTTCCCGGATGGCTTGCAGGGTCTGGCGATCGTTAGCGCCCATAGCAATGCGAGCTACGTAAGTATATCCATAAGACATCGCCATCATGCCTAAATCTTTCTTGGGGAGGTTCTTACCGTCCGCGGCAAACTTGGCCACGGCTGCCCTGGGTGTTGCCTTGGAGGACTGACCGCCAGTGTTGGAATAAACTTCAGTATCCAGTACGAGGATATTAACATCTCGACCAGAAGCCAAAACATGGTCCAAACCACCGTAGCCGATATCATAAGCCCAGCCATCACCACCAAAGATCCACACACTCTTACGGACCAGATAATCAGCAATGGGAAGCAAGTTGCGGGCTTCAGGCAGATCCAGTTTTTCTAATTTTGCCTTGAGTTGTTCAACACGTTCGCGCTGAGCTTCCAGTTCTTCTTCTGTTTTCTGGCTGGCATTCAGGATGGATTCGGCCAGATCGCGGCCAACCTGATCGGCCAATTTTTCCAGCAGCTCACTTCCGTATTCAACCAATTTATCGATCGTCAGGCGCATGCCCAAACCAAATTCGGCGTTGTCCTCAAACAACGAGTTCGACCAGGCCGGCCCGCGTCCATCAGTATTGACGGCATAAGGCGTGGTTGGTAAGTTGGCGCCATAAATAGATGAACAGCCCGTAGCATTTGCAACCACCATGCGATCGCCAAACAATTGCGTCACCAGGCGGATGTAAGGTGTTTCACCACATCCTGCACAAGCGCCCGAGAACTCGAACAGGGGTTGCAAAAGCTGCGAGTTCTTAACAGTGTGTGCTGAAAAACTCTTACGATCGGGATAGGGAATCGAACTAAAGAAGTCCCAATTCTCAGCTTCCTGCTCTCGCAATGGCGGCTGGGGTGTCATATTGATCGCCTTACGGCTGGGGTTTTCTTTATCTTTAGCGGGGCAGTTTTCCACGCACAATCCACAGCCAGTGCAGTCTTCCGGGGCCACCTGGACGGTGAAAGCCCATCCATCCCTGAATTCTCTGAATTTGGCATTGGTATGTTTGAAAGTTTCTGGTGCCTCGCCCAGGTAAGAATCTTCGTAGACCTTCGTACGAATGGCAGCATGCGGGCAGACAAAGGCACATTTGCCGCACTGGATACAAAGATCAGGTTCCCACACCGGGATTTCGAGCGCCACATTGCGTTTTTCCCATTGAGTGGTGGCAGTGGGGAAGGTGCCGTCGACAGGCATTTCGCTGACGCGCACATTGTCGCCATCACGATCGATGATCTTACCGAGCACCTCGCGCACATACTCTGGCGCTTCTGCCGGTACAGGGGGTTTCATGGGAATGGTGCTGGTGACCTTGTTGGGAATGTCAACCTTGAACATATGCTCCAGGGCACTATCTACAGCCGCAAAGTTTTGCTTAATAACCGCTTCGCCGCGTTTTCCATAGGTCTCTTCGATGGACTTCTTGATCTGATCAATGGCCTGCTCCCTGGGGAGGATACCGCTGATTGCAAAGAAACAGGTCTGCATGATGGTATTGATACGCTGACCCATATTGGTCTTGTTAGCAACTTCGTAAGCGTCGATGATGTAGAATTGTAGATCCTTTTCAATCAAGGCTTCCTGAACCTTGGTCGGCAGGTGATCCCAGATCTCGTCCGGGCCATACAGGCTGTTGAGCAGGAAGATCCCTTTGGGTCGCAAGTATTTAAGCATGTCAAATTTCTCAAGGAAACTAAATTGATGACATGCCAGAAAACTGGCTTCATTTTCAGCAATCAGGTAAGGTGCTCGAATCGGCCTTGGTCCAAAGCGGAGATGCGAAACAGTGACTGCGCCCGATTTCTTAGAATCGTACTGGAAGTACCCCTGAGCAAAGTTTTCGGTCTCTTCACCAATAATTTTGATGGAGTTTTTGTTAGCACTGACGGTGCCATCTGCGCCAAGCCCGAAGAACATTGCCTGGATTACATCTTTTCCTAAAATTTCGTAAGTGGGGTCCCAATCCAGGCTGGTGTGGGTAACATCGTCAATAATGCCAACGGTGAAGTGATTCTTTGGTGCCTCTTTACCCATCTCGTTGTAAATACCTTTGACCATCGCCGGAGTGAATTCTTTGGAAGAAAGACCATACCGACCACCGATGACCTTGGGCAGGGTTTCAAAAGGCGCAATTCCCGTTTCGAAGCCCTCTTTAACAGCATTCACCACGTCCAGGTAAAGCGGTTCGCCGCCTGCCCCGGGTTCCTTGGTCCGATCGAGCACGGCGATCACTTTCACTGTGCTGGGGAGCGCTTCCATCAGGTGCTTTGTTGAGAAGGGACGATAAAGCCTAACAGCAACGACGCCAACCTTCTCACCCGCTTCAATCAGCATATTGGCGGTCTCTTCCACAGTTTCAACACCGGAGGCCATCACCACGATCACGCTTTCAGCATCAGGGGCGCCCACATAGTCAAACAGGTGGTAAGAACGTCCAACTCGCTCGGCAAATTGGTCCATCACCTCCTGAACAATGTCGGGGGTTTTTTCGTAAAATGGATTGACCGTTTCACGCCCCTGGAAGAACACGTCGGGGTTCTGGGCCGTGCCGCGAAGCACCGGGCGGTCAGGTGTCAGGGCACGTGCACGATGCTGAGCAACCAGCTCATCATCAATCAATGCCCGCAGATCATCTTCATCCAGACGTTCAATTTTGTTGATCTCGTGGGAGCTTCGGAAACCATCAAAAAAGTGCAGGAAGGGTACCCGGCTACGCAGGGTAGCTGCCTGGGCGATCAACGTCATATCCTGTGCCTGCTGTACAGAATCGCTGGACAGCAGCGCAAACCCTGTTGCGCGTACCGCGGTGATATCAGAATGGTCACCAAAGATCGACAGCGCCTGTGCAGCTATTGAACGTGCCGAAACATTAAACACCGTTGATGTCAGCTCGCCGGCGATTTTATACATATTGGGAATCATCAAAAGCAAACCCTGAGAGGCCGTGAAGGTGGTGGTTAAACCACCTGCTTGCAGTGCACCGTGCACCGCACCTGCAGCACCGCCTTCAGACTGCATTTCTGTCACATTCGGGACAGTTCCCCAAATGTTCTTAATGCCTTCAGCAGCCCATTCATCGGCAAATTCGCCCATGCCAGATGAAGGTGTGATAGGGTAGATCGCAATGATTTCGTTCAGTCGATACGCAACCCAAGCCGCAGCTTCATTGGCATCTGTCATTATCATTTGACGTGTCATAAACAATTCTCCTTTAGAATGTTTTTAATTCTTTGTCTGTTTTCAAAACCCCGGGATCCTCCCGGAATGCTTAGTTACACACAAGCAACGTTTGGTTTAATCCAAGTGTTAAGTATAACCGGTTTGCAAAACTTGATGATGTAATATCCTTCACATTTCGCGTTGTAACCTGTCACATTCATCATCCGGAAAACGATTGTCAAACTATTTTAGCGCTGGGTCTTTAAAAATCAGTTGTGTTTAGTTGCCCGGGGTTGATAAACGGCATGGCCATTAAAAGTGCGGCCAGCGTTTTTCCATCCTGGATTTCTCCCGCAAGCGCTTTTTCAAAGGTCATTTCTACGGACATAGTGATCAGATTCAAAAATTCATCTTCATCCGGTTCCAGAGGCGAAAGAAAGAGGTCTCTGGCCAGAAAAATATACATATATTCATCGGTATATCCGGGCGCCAAATAAAAGCCACCCAAGGGGATGATGCTTTGCGCATCCATGCCGATTTCTTCGCGGATTTCTCGGCGGGCAGTTTCCAGGGGGGCTTCACCTTCTTCCAGCACGCCTGCCGGCAGTTCAAGCAACAGGGCATCCGCACCGACCCGGTGTTGCGTCACAAAGTAAACCTGGCCTTTTGCATCAACGGGAACAACTGTCACCGAATCGCCATGCTCTACCAATTCGTAGTTGCGTTCACGTCCGTCGGGCAAACGCACATGGACTTTTGAAATATCAAAAATTGGCCCAGAATACACTTTTTCTCTATAAAGTGAGTGATGGTTCATCATCCTCCTCAGAACGTTAATCGTCAGGCCGAATTATGATAAGCCGACAGAAAGATCGCTGCGTTTTAACAAATCTGAATCGCAGCGATTAAATCTCGTGATTATCTTTTATAACGGCACCGCGAGATCATGGAATCTCAAGGGTCTGCCCTGTGGACAGCGAATAAGGTTCTTCCAACTGGTTGATAGCGATAATCGCCTCAGGCGAGACCGAACCATAAAAACAAGCGATGGAGTAGATGGTCTCACCTGCCCTGACGGTATGTGTGGTTGGGTGGGGCTGCAGCGAACGAGTACCTTCGCCCCAGGTGCCGGTCTGTGGGATCTTCAGGGTGGTACCCGGTTCTAAAAGTGTGTTGGGACTCAGGTTATTCAAGCTTAACAAATCTGCCGGGTCAACGTCAAAACGGCGGGCAATGCAGAACGGAAACTCACCTTCCTGAAGCGTATATTCCGCAGGGCGGGTTAATGTTGGCACCATAATCGTCGGCGTTGGTGCCTCCGTAGGTTCAAAGAAGTCCTCAATCAATTCCTCTTCCAGCTGACTGCCGGGTCCCTCCGTTCCCAAAAGCCCTCCGGCTATGCCCTCTGATGGACTGGTGACGATGACGATCGGTGTGGTCCTCACGCCATCTTCAGGGATTTCGGGGGCTTTTGAGGCGGGCAGTTTGCAACCCATCAGCACCAAAGTCAACAGGGTCATACTTATGAAAATTGCAATCATCTTCTTCTGCATGAGAACATCTCCTTTTCAGGTAAATGTTAAATGAAAGGATAATAATTATCTGAATAACCTGATAATACGATGGTAGCATAAACTTTTTTAAGCGTCAAGCATATCGCGTTAAGCAGCGCTTGTGATTAATAATTTACCGGATGTTACTGGCTAAAAACAAGGGGAAAATCTGGATAAACTAAAAATAATACGTTCTGTTAAGAAATATTTTACTTTTTCAGGATATGATCATAGAAAAAAGATTAGACGATGAAAACGAAAAACCTTAAATTCTGGCTTGTAATAATCACACTGATACTGTCAACCCTGGCCTGCGGCATCCCCGGGATGGCCCTTCCCTTCACAGCGGAGAAGGAAGAACAGGCTCCTGAAACCCTTGTTGCGCCACTCGTGCCAAAAGAAGAAGCCCCACCCACAACATTGATTATCCCCAACGAAGTTCTGCTGCAAGATAGTCTGGTTCAGCTATATGAAACGGTCAGCCCGGGCGTGGTATCCATTCAAGTCTATTCCAATTTAGGGTCAGGGCTCGGCTCTGGTTTTGTGATCGACACCGAAGGTCATATTGTGACCAACTATCACGTCGTCGAAGTCGCTCAAGAGGTTGAAGTCCATTTTCAAAGCGGGCTCAAAGTTTACGGAAACGTGGTCGGCGTAGATCTGGATTCTGATCTGGCTGTAATCAAAGTGGATGCAGATCCGGGTGAGCTGCACCCGCTCTCCCTGGGCGACTCAGATCAGCTGCGCGTTGGTCAAACCGTGGTCGCAATTGGTAATCCCTTCGGCTTGAGCGGGACAATGACGGTAGGAATCGTTTCTGCGCGAGGTCGGACATTAGAATCCATTCGTCAGACCGAAACCGGCGCCTTCTTTTCCGCCGGCGACCTAATCCAAACCGACGCCACAATCAATCCTGGTAATTCGGGCGGGCCCCTGTTGAACCTCAATGGCGAAGTCATCGGCATCAACCGAGCCCTGCAAACCGGGGGGTTGAATATCGTCGGGTCATCATCTAACACGGGCATCGGCTTTGCAGTTTCATCCAATATCCTCAAGTTGGTTGTGCCAACCCTTAAAAAAGGCGAGACCTATAATTACCCCTATTTAGGGCTCTCCAGTCTGCAATCGTTAAGCCTGGCACAGGCTGAGCTCCTGGAATTACCCAGGGCCACCGGCGCCTATGTTGTTGAAATTGTCTCAGGCGGCCCAGCGGATAAGGCGGGCTTGCGGGCTGGCACTCAGGCCACGTCTGTCGCCGGGTTATATGCTGGCGGCGATATGATCATCCGGGCGGATGATCTGGATATCCTGGAATTCAGCGAACTGCTCAGTTATTTGATGCTCAATAAAAAGCCGGGCGACACAATCGATGTCGTGGTTTTACGCAATGGCGAGGAACAAACCCTGACCATTACCCTGGGTGAACGTCCTTCACCCAGGCCATAATCCATTAAATAACGACGGGCTCAGGGGCTTTTCAGTCCAGGTTTCCTTTTTGAGGAGACGCTGTATTTTCGACATTAAGCCGTAGATACGCTAAAATTAATTAACCGGTTATTCCTGGCGGTCAATTGACATATAACTCTTGTTAACAACATCTACTTCAAAATTCTACAATACCGATGGAGGCAAGCATGTTTTCCGAAAAAGACCTGAGTGAGCTTTTGGATTATTCATCTCAGAGTGGCGTTCTGAGTGTTTATCTGAACACAAATCCCGTAGAGGTCCAAGCTGATACGGCAAAAATCCAGCTTCGCAACCTGTTAAAGACGATCGATCTTGTAGAAGACGTCCAGGCTGTTGAGCGGTACGTCGACCTGGAATACGATTGGTCATCCAAAGGGGTGATTGTGTTTTCAGATCAGCGCGGGGGCTTTTTCAAGGCTTATCAACTGGATATATCTGTACCTGATCGGGCTTTTTTGGGTCAACAACCCGTCATCCGTCCATTGGTCCAGTTAATGGAAACTTACACAGGCTGGGGCGTGGTTTTAGTCGATAAACAGAGCGCCCGACTGTTTTCATTTAACCTGGGGGCACTGGTTGAAAGTGAGAGCATTCTTGGCGATGAGGTCAAGCAGACCAAGAGGGGTGGCGGGGATACGATGTTCGGAAGGGGAAGCAGCTTAGACGCGAGCGGCAAGGTAGAAAGCATCATTGAGCGCAATACCAAAACCATCGTTGAATACGCCGCCAGTTTTTTCAAACAGCACCACATCCGCCGCATTTTAATTGGCGGCTCAGAAGAGAATATCGTTCGGTTCAAAGAAGCGCTGCCCAAGGCATGGCAATCACTGATCGTGGGCAATTTCCCGATTAGCATGACCGCCGGACACCCGGAAATACAAGGGCAAACCAGTCAGGCGGTCCTGGAATCACAAAGGAAAATCAACCGGAGATTGATTAACCAGGCCGTTACCCTGACAGCCAAAGGGGTCAATGGCGTAACCGGTCTGATTGATACGCTGAACGCCATCCACGAAGGTCGCGTAAAAATCCTGTTGGTATCACCAGATTTTGAACAAGCTGGCTTTCGCTGTGAAGGCTGCGGTTACCTGGCCGTGCAGGACGTGAAAACCTGTCCCTTCTGTAACGGGAACTTCAAGCGCATTGATGACGCGGTTGAGATGGCTGTTCGCGAAACCCTGAGAAATAACGCTGAAGTGAAGGTGATTGGCGATGATCCCGCCTTGACGCAGGCCGGACAGATCGTCGCGATTTTACGGTATTGAACACGAACCCCGCTAATCAACGATGCTCGGGAGCCGTGCTGGCAGGGGCGAATCTCATCCCTTGGGAAAGGAAGGGTTGTTGCATAGCAAGTCCCTTCGCATGGTAGCACTTCCCAGGTGCACTTGGAAGAAGAGCGGGGTAAGAATCAGCGGAACCGCTGTGATCGTCTTCCAGGATGATCTACAGGTCTAACCAGTAGAGATGTTGTACCCTATAAGAATGGCTGCAGACCTGAGCAATAACTGCCCGAAATGGTCTCCACGACACAAAATGTGCTTTGCGAAGGGTTCCCAATTGATTCGATTTTTTAATTCACACGTGCTTGATAAACAATTGTTTTTCATTATGCCAATCGCCCAAATTGGGTTGAAATAAGTATAATAATGGTCTTATAAGCCATATTGAGGAGCAATGAAAAAGATTTTACTGGTTAGCACCCTGGCGATTCTCATCAGCATATCAACTGGCGGGGTTTACGCACAAAACACAGCAGGGCTTACAGGCAATGCTTATTTTGAGCTGCCCCTGTGCCTGCCCGGCATGCCCGATGACGGGACATGCCTGATGCTCGGGCCTGCCCAGGTTGTCGTAGTGCTGAAGGCCTCGGGTTTTAGCTATCCACCCAGGGGGTTGCCAGCAGCCACGCCGCCTTCTGAGATGGGCATCATGCCCGTGTTTATTGCTCAAATCAATTTACCTGAAGACCAGCCAGCCCCCATTTACGAAAGTTATTTTAATGCTGTAGCAGGCACAAATCCGGTTAGCTATATCGCTACAGGGCGGATGCGTTATATCAGTTACAACGAACGTCGGGATGATAATAAGGGAAACGTCTATGTTCAGTTAACATCAGGTGGCTGGACCCGTGCGTCGCCAGCAGCTTACCCAAAATTTCAGGGGTTAGAATTTTACGAGAACCCAAAAAACGATTTCGGCTGGGTGATTGAAGAATCTGAATCCTATATAGCGCCTTCTTTTAACGCGAAAACAACGGGGATCACCTACACTAAATACAGCCAGATCCAGGTTTACGATACAGTCGAAGCTGAAGGTTATTTATGGTATCAAATTGCCCCCGGGGAGTGGGTCAGCAGCCACAAAGCCAGGGTGGTCAACTTACGGCCGGATCCACCGGAGGGTGTTGCTGCCAATCGTTGGATTGAACTGGACCTTTTCCAGAAAACTATCATGGCTTATGAAGATGGTCAACTGCTGTTTGCAACCCTGACGACCACGGGCATTGAGCCCTTCTACACCAAGCCGGGCGTCTTCACCATTTATGAAAAGAAGGCTTTAGCCGATATGTACGGCTCTTTTGAGGCCGATCGCTCCGATTATTACTATTTTCAGGACGTCCCCTGGCAAATGTACTATGACGAAGCCCGTGCCATCCATACCGCTTATTGGCACACATTTTTTGGGCATGAAGGGTCGCATGGCTGCGTGAACCTCTCCCCCGGTGATGCCCTGTGGATGTTCCTGTGGGCCGATGAGGGCGACTATGTCTGGGTGCACGACCCCAGCGGCAGAACGCCTACCGATCCCAGTTTATATGGGCCGGGCGCTCCTTAATCACCCTTGTAAATAAATATTTTATAGACCTGCCCCCCTGAAAGAAGGGCAATGATTGAGAACGGAAGACGGGTGCTAACTTGCACCCTGATTCCAGTTCCCTTATCCCCCGTTCAGATTAACGCGCCGGCATATCCCGGCTCGCCACCACATCAATTCCAGTTCCGAGCGCATCAGCCAGCAAAACCTGGTCGATTTTTACCGGCGCCGAAACTTCAACCTGCCGCAAAGCCTGTGCCAGACGCGGAATCAGAGGCTTAGGAAAGGCGCTGCGCGTGTAGACCGGCACCAGCGGGTGCAAACCGCCGTTAACCCGTACGGTTGAAGCAACCATGCGGCGCGGGTCCCCCAGCTCACTAATCGCATATTCCTGGCCCCGTTTGCAGCCGCTATTATGAACTTCAATAACCTCACTTCCCGCGTGTTTGACCCTTAACAAACACCCTTGCGGACAGGTTACACAGATGATTTCACTGATTTCTGCCACGTTGATTACCTCTCATTAATCTTTACGTTTACTTTACCGCCTGCGGACATTAACGGTAAGTCCGGTAGCCTTCTGAACCAGTTCATAGGCTTGGGGCCTGATTGCCAGGGTCAGGATTTCTCCCGGGCGGGCATAGGCCCCTGCCTTCTTCGCCACCACCTCGCCATTCTGGTCTTCAACTGTCACCAGGACACGTTCTTCAATCGGGGCGATGGCACGCATCTGTAATCGTACCTGCTCCTCGGCCAGTCGAGCTTTGTCCAGCTTGTGAGGTACCACGTAGCGAATGTTCTCACCAGCCGTCAAGGGGATGTGTTCACCGGGTTCAACATGTTTATCCCGGGCAAAGGCTGCCGCACCCTTCCCGGCCACATAACCGGCCTCGGTAACCCAATCCACCAGGTCGTACACATGTACAACATTGCCAGCGGCAAAAATACCAGGGACATTGGTCATAAAACGATCATCCACAAAAGGCCCATTGGTCACCGGGTCCAATAGAACACCCGCCTGTTTGGAAAGCTCATTTTCCGGAATCAAACCCACAGAAAGCAGGAGTGTATCACAGGGGATCACCTCTCGTGTGCCGGGGATTGGCTGCCAGGCTTCATCCACACTGACGGCTTCAATCGCTTCCACCCGGTCTTTTCCAATAATCCGGTTGACGGTGCGTTGTTTTTCCAGGATGATTCCGTAATCCAGCAGGCACTGTACATAGTTGCGCGTCAGGCCCGTCAGATAAGGCATAATCTCGAGGACGCGTTCAACCTTTGCACCTTCAATCGTTAGCCGTCGCGCCATAATCATGCCGATATCACCGGAGCCCAGTATGACAAATTTCTCACCAGGCATAAAGCCCTCAACATTGACAAAGCGCTGAGCCGTGCCGGCAGTGTACACACCTGCCGGGCGAGAACCGGGTAATAAAATTTGGGCCCGGGTACGTTCCCGGCAGCCCATCGCCAAGACAATCGCACGCGTCCTGAGTTCAAGGTAGCCCAATCCTTTGTTGATGGCGTAAATCGTCCGTTCGGGGGTGATATCCAACACCATTGTGTCCATCAGGGTTTCAACGCCATGTCCCCGCACGTCATCGATGAAGTGCTGAGCATAAGCGGGGCCGGGCAGGTCTTCGTTGAACAATTCCAGCCCGAATCCATTGTGGATGCATTGCAACAGGATGCCGCCCAACTCTACATCCCGCTCGATCACCAGGACATGTTCTGCACCGTTTTCTTTGGCGGCAATTGCCGCAGCCAGCCCGCCAGGGCCGCTGCCGATGACGACAACATCATAGTCCCGTTTCATATCAACGCCTCCATGTTCAGATAATCCTGATCAACAGCCTTGGTCGAACGGTAAAGGAATTCCGACTGTCCACCCTTTTTAGTGACCTCCTCCGGAGTTTTCGCCAACGCCTCTGCAAGGATTGCCACAACGCGGGGTATGTCAAATCCGCCCTGGCAGCGTCCGGTGCCCAACCAGGTGCGTCGTTTGAGGGCATCGTAGGTGGTTGCCGGGATAGGCGCGTGGATTTCAGCTAAAATTTCACCTTCTGTGACCATTTCACAGCGACAAATAATACGTCCATAAGCCGGGTTTTTGGCGATCAACGCGGCTTGTTCCTCGCGGCTCAGATTGCGAAACACCGGCCGGGGGGCGCGCACCGGGTTCCAGTCCGGTTTTTCCTGCAAATTTTCACCGGCGTTCTGCAGTAATTCAATCACTTTAAGCGCAATAGCGGGTGCTGCCGTAAATCCAGGAGATTCAATGCCGCCCAGGTTCACCAACCCGGAAACGTTGTTCGGAATTTCAATGATGAAATCCTGGTTGTAGTTCAGCGCCGGGTCTGGCGAGGGAGCGTTCCCGGTGGCACGCAAACCGGCAAATTGAGCAATGATATGTTTACGAGAAATTGTCGGGATTAATGTATTACCACCCTCCCAAATCTCCTGGAGGCCCTCTGTGGTTGTATCTTTATTCTCTTTTGAATCCACAAAATTGGCATTCGGCCCCACAATGACATTACCGTGCAGTGTTCCTGATACCGTGATGCCCTTCCCCTTATCCGTTGGGGTCAGGAATATCACCGTGGTTTGGGTCAGCTGGAACTCGGCTTGATCCAGGATTACGTATTCACCACGTCGTGGGCGGATAATAAATTCGGGGCGCACGCCGGCTTTGTGCATAACCTCATCAGCATACAATCCGGCCGCATTGCTCGCCCAGCGGCAATGGAAGTCTCCCTGGTTGGTGCGCACACCGATGATCTGGTTGCCTTCCATCAAAAAGTCCTCAAAGGCGGTACCGCACATCAGTTCCACACCATTCATCACCGCGTTTTCTGCCGCTGCCACCGTGGCGGCAAAGGGGTCTCCAATGGCGCCGCTGGGCACCCACAAAGCAGCAACAATGTCCGGGCAGATTAATGGCTCTCGCCGGCGCATCTCGGTACCGCTGATGATCTCAATCTCCGCCACGCCATTACGCTGACCGCGTGCTAGCAACTCTTCCAGCACCTGTACTTCTTCCGCAGTGACCGCGACCACATAATCACCACAGCGGCTGTAACCGATTCCCAACTCCTGAGATAAAACCGGCCACATCTCAACCGCCATCACATTGGTCAGGGCTTTGTTCGAGCCAGGGATAGGATCATAACCTGCATGGAGGATGGCAGAGTTCGCCGAACTGGCTCCCATACCAATATTAGCCTCTTTTTCAATCAGCAAAATATCCAGTTGATATTTGGATAAGAAACGCGCTACCAGGCTGCCGACAATGCCGGCACCGATGATGATCACATCATATTTTTTGGGCATAGCAACCTCCGTTTATGAATAGTTCGCCCAACATAATTAATTTTAGAAATTATACTCGGGTTTATGTGACCAGCTACATTACCATAGGCAGTAGATTGATATTTTTCACAGAAAAGATGCTGGCTAGAAAAATAATTACTTGCTCAGGGGTTAATCGTCAACGGCAGGCTGTCCAAGATAGCATCCACCCCTGGGAAACCCGTCGGTTGTCGGATAATCAATCGCATCTCCTGGGCTTCACGAAAAGATGGAAGCGCCAGGCGAACCTCAAAAGCCTGGGGGGTGCCGGGCACATCCACTGCCAGCTGTCGACTAACAAGCGCCGCGCCGCGCTCGTTGAGCACCTCAAAGACAATTGGGTTGTGGTTCACCGGAGTAACAGTCCCCACAATGTCTAGCGCGGGTTCGTTGACCACAGCTCCAGGTTTGGGTTCGATGACCGTCAGCCAGGGTTCACTGGCAAACTGAACGCGGATCTGATCATCGCCGCTGCTCGCAAGGCTCAGCTCGATTGATCGCAACGCCAGCGGTCGATGTAAGCCATCCTGAGTTGCAATCGTAAGGATAGCCGAACTGGTTTCTAACGGGATTTCAAACATCAGGTTTGTGGAAAACTCAATTGCCGTATCACCGGTAACATCAACGCTGATTAACTGCCTCGCCAGCACATTCTGCTTCCGGTCAACGAGCGTCAGCCTGACCAGGCCATCTTCGCCCGGGTAAATCGATGCATTAATTTCAATCGGTGAGGTCACCAATGAATTTTCCCCAGGGGTGTACACTGTAATCAGTTGTACAGGCAGCACACTTGCAGAAAGTGCAAGCAATAAGGCCAAACTCAGTGTAATAAGCAAAAGACGGCAATCTTGCATACAGGAATTATACAACCAATGCAATCGATAGCCACTTTATTGATTTCATTCGTAACGTTGCCTGTTTCTCTTAGGAAATAATAAAAACAGGGCAGCCGCTGAACGCGACTGCCCTATCTTCCATGCTCACAACTCTTTAAAGATCATAAATTTCTGCGTACTTCTTCCGCAGGTAAGCCATGTAAGGCTCCGGGGTAATCTTGCTGCCCGTCGCTTTAATCATGATTTCCTGAGGGTCATATTTTGCGCCATATTGATGGACGTGCTCACGCATCCACGCCAGGATGGTATCAAATTTTGCCTGTGCGATTTCATCCGGGACATTGGGATGCTCTTGCAACAATTTTTCCCACAATTGCACTGAAGCCAAGTTACCCAACGCATAAGTGGGAAAATAACCGATCATCCCACCGCTCCAGTGGATATCCTGTAACACACCTCTGGCATCATCCGGCGGCGTAATACCGAGATAATCCTGCATCTTGTTATTCCAGATCTCCGGAAGGTCGCCGACATTGATAGTCCCTTCCATTAAGCCAATTTCAATTTCCAGCCGCAGCATAATATGCATATTGTAGGTGGCTTCATCGGCTTCAACTCGAATAAAGGAAGGCTCAACCCGGTTAATGCCGCGGTAAAAATCTGCCAGGCTGACCTCAGCCAGGTATTCAGGGAAGAGCATCTGGAAGGATGGGTAGAAGTACGTCCAAAATTCTTTACTACGACCGATGATATTTTCCCACAAGCGGGATTGGGATTCGTGAATAGCCAGCGAAGCCGCACCGCCAAGAGGATGGCGTTTATACTTTTCAGAAACACCCTGAGCATACATGGCGTGCCCCGATTCGTGCATTGTACTAAACAACGCTGAGCCAACATCGTCCTTTAGGTAACGAGTGGTGATGCGCACATCGCCCAGTCCAAATCCGGTTGTAAAGGGGTGCGGCGCCACATCCATGCGCCCGCGCTGCCAATCATAGCCAAAGCAGGTGATCACATGGCGTCCAAACAGATCCTGATAGTCCTCTTTATAGGGTTGCTTAATAAAAGAATTGTCGGGTAGTTCCTTTTCGGTAATTGCCTGTAATAGCTCAACCTGTTGTGGTCTGAGTTTGTCAAAGATTTCTTTGACGTCGGCTGTTTTCATGCCAGGTTCAAAGTCGTCAAGCAGTGGGTCGTAAATATGGTCGTAGGGTTGAAACAGTTCAACGTATTGTTTACGCAGGTCGACGATCGTCTCCAGATGCGGCTTAAATATCGAAAAATCAGACCGGGCTTTAGCCTGCACCCAGGCCTCATGCGCCATGGTTTGTGCTTTGATAGATTCCATCAATAATGGCAAGGGCACTTTAACTTGTTTTTCATAATTCCTTTTGATGACTTTGACCGAGCGTGCCACGTCCGTTTCCGCATTCAAGTCCCCAATTTCATCCTCAAGATCAGCAATTAATTGACCAAACTCCTCGGTGGCGAATTTTTCGTGCAAAATGCGCCCCAAAGCAGCAGATTGCAAACCACGTTCCTCAGCACCCCCGGGCGGCATGTAGACTTGCTGATCCCATCCCAATAATGCCATAATGCCTTCGAGGTCTGAAAATTCTGCCACTCGTTCGAATAATGCTTGCATTTTTGGTGAATACTCTGTTTTCCCTGACATAAGACACCTCATTTCCGAATTATTAAATCAATTCCGCCGCCAAGCTTTTAGTTAAACCACCCGCCAGCGCAAAGGTTTTTCTTCAAGAGCAGCCAGCACTTCCGAAACAAGATCATGACCTGCCCGCAATTGTGCTTCTTTGGTTTGTGCGCCGATATGGGGCGTAGCCACCACCCTGGGGTGTGTTGATAAGGGATCTCCCGCAATAGGCGGTTCCACTTCGAATACATCCAAAGCAGCACCAGCCACCTTTCCACTTTCGAGAGCTTCCAGCAAAGCGTTTCCCTCAATCACGCCTCCCCGGGATGTGTCAATGATCAGAACGCCATCCTTCATTTTATTGATAGATTCAGCATTGACCATATAATGCGTCGATGTCGTATGCGGCACGTGTATGGTAATTATATCCGATTGTTTTAGCAGTTCGTCAAAGGAAACTGAATTAACGCCAAGGCTCTGAATATCTTTTTCTGGGGAAGGGTAAGCATAAGTTAGCACTTTCATCCCAAAGGCTAAAGATCGTCTGCAGACCGCTTTAGCAATATTACCAAAACCTAAGATCCCCAAAGTTTTCCGATAAAGTTCAGTGCCAATCAAGTCTTTTTTAAGCCACTGTTCTGCCTTCATCCCGGCATCAGCCCTGGGAATATCGCGAATCAGGCTTAACATCAACCCCATGGTTAGTTCTGCAACCGAGATTGTGGTTGAAACGGGGGTGTTAACCACCGTGACACCCTGTGTCTCAGCTGCGATTAAATCAATATTATCCACACCCACACCCAACCGACCGATCACTTTAAGGTTTTTAGCGATAGAGATTACTTCTTGTGTGATCTTTGTGCGACCACGAATGACAATCGCATCTATTTCAGAGATCACCTCTACCAGCTCTTCTTGTGAAATTCCTTTTTTATCAATTAACTCAACTGCAGCAAGCAAGTCCGGGTCATTGATTTCTGAAAGGCCGTCTGTAAGCAGGACTTTCCAACACATAATAAAAAATACTCCTAGCGTTTGATTTTAAGAACAACTTTCCATTTTACCCTAACTTAAACGCAGGTTTTCTCAAAAATAAAAAAACCTTGTTTACTCATAGAGAAATAATAATGTTGTGGATTAACATACTAAGGTGTGAAGTTTTTGCCCAAAACCCTGGCCTCACCGCGGCGCATGGTAACCCCCATCTGATCCAAATATTCCAAAACAGCCACCGCATACTTGCGGCTGGTATCAAATTGATCTCTCAACTCCGCCAGGGTGATGCTTTCTTTTTGTTGAATTTGGCTGATCACAAATTGGCGCATCTCAGCCATAGCTTGGGGCAGGAATAGAATATCTTCGCCAATCCAAAGTAGTTTTCCTAACGAGATCAATGAAGTCAATAGCTCATCTCCGACAATATCTCGGCTCTGTTTGTACGAAGGGGGCGCATAGGCGTGGGCTTCAAAATCCTTTAACAGGTGCTCGATTTTTACTTCTTGTTCAACCGTAAAACGGATGCTGTGCTGGCTTAGCCACAAATCAGCGCCGGATTCAACCAGGATGCCCTCACCTGACAGGTGTGCCAGGAGGCTGTCGAAATCTCTGGCCGTTAAGCTCATCTGTGATTTAAGGCGCTCTCTCGGCATACCCTGCCTTAAGGGGTATTGCTGGTGATATTCATTTAATCTGGCGACCAGGTTTTCCCTGATCCGATCAAAACTCGCCCTCGTTAAGATCATGCGCCCACCCCTGATCAGAATCAACTCACCCCGGTCAATCAGTCCATCAACAGCCAATTGTGCCTGGTTTTGTTCCAACCCGCTGTTTGCCAAAAGATTCTGAAGCGAACTGGGCCCCAACTTCAGCGCCGTTTGCAGCAAAATATCTTCGGGTGTTCCCATCAATAAATGTTCTAATGCTTCTAAACGTTCTTGATTAAAGCGACGATGTCGACGTGTGGGATGTGCATCCACAACCTGCCCCCCCCCAATGGTTGCAGGGGGAGATGGACGTCGCAGGATGAAACGATCACCGCGCAGTGCAACGAGCGGTTTCTGCAGCATCAGTTGCAAAAAGGCTTCACCACCAGGGGGGCATTCCTGCATTCCCAGCACACGCACCCTGGCCATGACCTCAGCCGCACCCAGGAAAAGCTTAACCTCCATATTGTGCTTCAACGGCGCGCTGGCATCTGGCAGTATTTTACAATACACGTCAATCATCTTGGTGGTCTGATAATCCCCTGGGTGAACGACCACATCGCCCCGGATGACCTCATCCACACTGACCCCGCTGATGTTGACCGCTGTTCGCCCTCCTGGCAGGGCTTTTTGTTCAGCCTGTTTATGCGTTTGCAATCCACGGATTCGACCTTTAATGCCGCGCGGTAAAATTTCAACTTCATCGCCAACGGATAGTTGCCCGTCAAGCAATGTCCCGGTCAAAATTGTGCCAAACCCTGGCAGCGTAAAGACCCGGTCTACCGGTAAGCGCGGGCGGCCCAAATCTAGACGGTGAGGATGTCGTTTGTTGACCTCTTGCAGAGAATTCACCAGGGTTTCGATCCCCTGGCCCGTCTTCGCACTGACCCTGATGATTGGCGCCTGCTCGAGAACAGTCCCTGACAGCACCACACGTAGATCTTCCTCCACCAGGTCAAGCCAATCCGTATCCTGGATCAAATCGATTTTTGTGAGTGCTACCACACCAGCAGGAATTTGAAGCAAGTTAACAATTGCCAAATGTTCGCTGGTCTGCGGCATCACGCCTTCATCAGCAGCAACCACAAACAACACCGCATCAATTCCCCCAACGCCTGCCAGCATGTTTTCGATAAAATCACGATGGCCCGGAACATCGACAATTCCTATTTCATTACCATCAGGCAGCGTGATCCAGGCAAAACCCAGCTCAATGCTCAATTCCCGGTCTTGCTCTTCTTTTAACCGATCCGGGTTAATCCCGGTTATCCGGTTGATGAGGCTCGATTTTCCATGATCAACATGGCCAGCGGTGCCTATAACCTGCACGTGAGTTTTTCTCCAGAGTGTTAACTTTTAAAGATCTTATTATAATTTTCAATGGATTCGCGCAATGCCATCAACTGGTTTTGCATGCGCTTAACATCATCCTTGGCCACCTGATCGAAGGCTTCACTCAGTGTCTTAATCAAGTCTTCCAGGCTGGCAATCCGCTCGCCAAAACCTTCCAGGTCTCGGTTCATCTCACGGTGTTGTTCATCCTGGGCCAGGGTGTAGTTAGACCAGCGTTTCTGATCATCGGATTTGAAAGTCGTCCACTCCTGGCGAAAACGGTCTTCATTCAACCGCTGCACCTCGGTGATCTCATTCACCCGGCGATCAAAACGTTGCGTAACCTCATCTAGGGCTTCGAGCGATTTATTGACCCCAGCATGTGTTGCTTCTAATTTGGTGATTTCGCCTTCTAAATCATGGGTAATGGTTTCAATCTTCTCAAAGCGATCAGACCACGCCCTGAAAGTGCGATCACGATCAACCTGAGCGACATTAATTTTTTCAATAAAAGCGGTTTGCGCTTCTTGTCGTTCCGATTCGGCATCCATCAATTCCTTGATGCGAATTTCAAGTTTGCGCACATTGTCGCCTGCCAGGTCTTGTTTTTCTCGCGCCTCGTTCAAACGTTTACGCAAGGCCGCCGTTTCACCCTGCAAATCGGTTAACCGTTTGGTCTCCTGACGCAAGTTTTCCTCCGTTATCTTTAAGGAGCGTTTATATTCCTCATCAAAGCGTGTCATATCGTTGATCTGAGCTTTTAATTCTTCAATCAACCTGGCCAGGCGAAAGTCTTCCTCTTTGCGTTCTTCCAGAAGTTCAGAAATTTGATCGATTCCTGCTACTTTTTTTTGCACCCCAATCACATCTAAATTAATGTCTTCAATCTGCTGAGTATGCTTTTCAGTTTGTAAGGATTTTTCAATCGTTGAATTTTTTACGTCATCGACTTGCCGGGATAAATCGGTGCGGACATTGCTGATATCAACTTCAAACTGGTTCACGCGCGCCACAAGAGCATTAATACGTGAAATTTCATTTTCCAAATCAGACAAACGCATCCTCAAAGACGCGTTCTCTGTTGAGAGGTTTTCAATATTGTTTTGTAGGGTTGCCAGCATTGTTTTGTCGTCTCGACGTTCATTGTCAAGCCATTCAACACGCTGCTTAAGTTGTGACAAATTCGCGATGTCATCCATAATTTTCACCTATCATCAATGGGGTTTACAATCTCCTCCTGCACATATTGGGGTACAGGCAGTGATCCTGCACTAGCATTATACAAGAAAACCAGATTCTTCGTTCAAGGTTGAATAACCTGAATCAGGCGCTATCCCTCATTATTTTATTGTAAATGAGGGAAAGCAGTCAAGATATCGATTAATCCTGTAAAAAACTTACCCGGAAACAAGCCAAACGCCATTAATACAACCATCATTATGATGATCGGCGCATAGTGAGGAAGTTTTTCTTGAACATGCCAAATTTGATCATTTTCATTTTCACTTGGGTGGTAGAAGCTCAACAGCAGCCGAATTGAAAATAAAAATAAACCCAGGCTTCCAAAAAGGCTCCACACACCCAAACTGATGCTCTCAGATGCAGCCTGAGAGAGCAGAACAATTTTAATTGGGAAAGACGCCAAAAGTGGCAAGCCGGCAATACTCAGTTGAGCTAAAATTAATCCGGATGAAAGCCAAGGCGTCCTGCGTGCTGCACCTTGAATTGTTCCCAGACCGATTGAGGCGCCGTAATGAGTTTCGAGTCGAGCCAGGGTATAGCCCCATAACCAATACCCTAAAGCTCTTACCGGGAACATCATCAGCATCCAATGCAGGCCTCCCGAAGCGGCTAAACCAATAGCTAATAAAGAGTAACCCGTTTCAACCAGTATCGAAAACCCAAAGGCCCGTTTAAGCTCTTCCTGAACCGCAGTTGACACCCCGCCAAAAACAATCATCATCACACCGGTTAACCTGATGATATTAAAAATGGCTTCAGATGTTCTGAGAAATCCGTACCGATTGAGAAAATTTAATCCAAATACCAGAATGCCGGTAGGCAGAATAAACAATAAAAAACTAAATACCGTCGGATGACTGTGTTCGCTGACCATAGGCACCCAGCTATGGAAAGGAAATACAGCCAGCCAGATAGCAAACCCAAGGCCTAAGACAACCGCACTTTGACCGATCAACGGGCTTTCAGGCGGCAGGGTAACCACCCCGGTTAACAACCATCCAGCAATCAGGATAAAGGGCATGGCAATGGTCATCAACCCAAGATAGCGCAAAACACCAGAGTGTTCACTTTTAACAGGGAACGTTATCATCGGAACAGAAACAAGAACTGCGGTTTCAATCAGCAAGGCAGCGTAAAGAAAGGGCTCAACGCCCAAAGCCGCTGTCAGAGCAGCAGTGATAATCAAGCTTGTCGGACGAAATGACTTTGGAACACTTTGGAGGTTGCTACTCAGCAACCACAAGCCCGTTGTCCCGTATAAAAAAGCAACCATCGGAAGCATGGCAGACACCAAGGTGATTTTACGTCCAAAAAAGTTTAAACTTTCTTCTATGGAAATCGTCAACGGACCAAGCGAAAGGATCAGTTCCTGTGGTAAATAGGCTGCCAACAAAGCCAGTCCAAAAGTAAATACACAGGCAATAATCAGGCTTAATTGGCGGCGTTCAGCTGTAAGTGTGCAGACAACGGCTACCACCATGGGAACAATGACCCAGATGAGCGGCGTACTCAGCGTCATTGCTGTTCTTCTTCCTGAATAACGCTGTCAGCTTCTTCGGCGGATACCATCATAGACACACCTACAACTGCCATGCCTAGGGTTACAACAGCCAATAAGCCAGTTAATAATGTGGAAAGCTCCAAAGCAGCATAGATCACTTCAAAACCTGTCAGAAAGGTTAACAATCCGATAATAACTGGAAAAGGCTTTGAATTTAACCCCAATTGCATCAGTGCCATCCCCATCATAATCAATCCACCCTGGATGATTAACAAATCAACATCAGGGAATACTCGGCGCTGCAAAGGGGGCGCTAAAATAAAAATCAGCACGATCATCAACAATCCAGATAACCCCTTAAAAAACAGGTTGGCAACATTTTCCGGCTGCAGCTCTTCCCGGCTGCAACGCAAACTGGTAAATACCATCACTGCCGTTGCCATCCATCCTGAAATTAATTTTACAATGGCCATATTAATCGGCCAGGAGAGTAAGACCAACACAAAAGCGCCTAAGTATTGAGCGCCTAAAGCTAGGGCAATAATACGCCAATCCCTGAAAATTAAAACGATCATGACGGACAGCACAATTGCAATCAATGCCAATTTGGATATCACTTGCATCTTAGTTGACACCCCCGCCCGTTAACAGGCTGATCAATAACGCCAAGGTTAACACCGTCCATAGGATGCCCCCCTCACCCTCAAAAATCGATGAGAACACCTTTAAAATCTGGCCGAAGAAATAATATAATTTCCAGGCCACCCAGTAAACCCACTCTAAACGGAATACCGGTTCAATACGTGGCAAGAGCCAGTCCGACACTTTTTTAATCGTGCTGTTGGCAGGTAACTGAAAATAGGGAGGGGAGATCCCAAAGCGTCGAGCAAGGATGAGCGCGGTTAGAATCAATATGTTACTAAGCAACGCCACCCACCAAACGCCCAAGGTGAACGCCCCTGGCCAGCCGAAGAAACCCAATATGATCATCGTTTGAAGAATCAGGATCAGTCCAATCGGGAAAACCACGCGCTCCCAGGGCTCTAGCACACCCGCTTCGACACCGGGTTTGAGTGCATGCTCCAGATAGCCCAAAACCATTAACCCGTGGACAATGATTAATAAAATTGTCCACAGCGTGAAACCGCCCCCAAGCAAACCAGACCAGCCCGAAGCGACCGGGGTAAAAGGCAGTCCCAAAAAACACAATGCACCAATCAGCAGTAAGAAATTAGTGGGTTGAATACGCGGATAATAAAGAAATAATAGACTGCCAGGCAAAATTAAAGCCATTCCCCAGGGAATACTGGACTGTGGCACCCCGTTCAACACCGACACCGTCGCAAAGCTCGACCAGGCGATAATCCAATATTGCCGACCCTCTATCTCATTCACTGCTACCAACCAGCGAGAAGCTGCATAAATAGCTGCAAGCGTTAACAAGCCCGTTACCAAAGTTTTCCAATAACCAGCCTCCGGCAAGAGCGCCTCGCCTGGTAAACGAGCCAGGAGCGTCAGGCTGGCTGCAACCGGTGTCAAACGCAAAACATTCCCGGCGCCTCTGCGTAAAACAGGCTCTCTGAGAAAGGGCAGGTTGAGGGGAATTACCCCCAGGCGCAATCCCGCTGCCATTAAGAAAATAAAGCCTGCAGGGTACGGCGCTTGTGCAAAATCGAAATTTCCATTAGCAGCCCATCCCAGCATGGTCCCTAAGAACAACAGCAAAATCGATGCCAAACGCACCCCGTAGGCAATGATGATCCGTTGGTTAAATTGTGTTGTTTCTTGAAGAGACAATAAAAGGAATAATTCCAGCAGGTCTACCAACACCCAGGCGGTCATCATGGTTAGGCTTGTACCTGATTGAACGGCAAGCAACCCCAGCGCGATTATGACCAGGCTTGCAGCCCAAGCACGTGGTCTGCTATCAAAATGAGTGCGCGCGGCATCTGTGAAAACCATGGCCAAAAACACGGTGATCAATGCCAATGCATACGGCCAAGATTGATAGTCCAGTAACAGAGAAAGCTTTCCGACCTGGTTCAGGCTGGGGTGATCCCAGGAGAATAAGGCTACGGTTGTGGGTAAGCGCAGCCTGGAGAAGATAATTATCATCCAGGCAAGAATGCCTGCTGTTACCGTAATCAACCAGCTTGTCCCGTATCGCGGATGAACCAGGTCCAATATAAAAACAGCCAGGCAGGCAATTAATAAAAATCCAATCGGGGCGAGGATTAACATAGCCAACTGAAATAAATCATTTTAGGATTTCACCCTCGCTTCGCTGTAAATAACGCCCTCCACCGGGTTTGCCATACCAGTTTTCGCCATCGACGATCTTCTGTCCGCGCAGAAATACCATCACTGGAAAGCCCCTGAGCTGCCATCCTTCATACAGGTTGTGGTCCGTGCGATGGTGCGCAACCTTAACCCCATAGGTAATCTCCTTATTGGGGTCCCACAGAGCGACATCTGCATCTGCGCCAGGGAACAAGCTACCTTTCTTTGGATAAAGTCCAAAAATTCTGGCGGGGTTGGTGCAATGCATCGCGACGAATTGGTTGGGGGTTAACCGCCCGCTGCCCACCCCTTCCGTCCACAAAATCGGCATGCGGTCAGCCACACCGGGCAGGCCATTCGGGACCTTTGTAAAATTATTCTGCCCGAGTTCTTTACCCGGAATAGCCACGGGTTGCCCTTCGTACAAAATCGGGCGGGTGCCGTCAAAGAAGAAGGGGCAGTGATCCGTGGATATTACCGAGATGATTGAGCCTGAAACGCCCTCCCACAGGCGGAGGTTATCCCCGCGCTTGCGCATGGGCGGTGAGCAAATCCATTTTGCACCATCATCGCGGCGCAAGTCATTCTCGGTGAAGAAGAGATACTGCGGGCAAGTTTCCCCCATTATTTTCAAGCCGCGTTGCCGGGCATAATCCAGCTGATCCACCTCGCCAGCCGTGTTCATATGCACCAGGTAAAGCGGTGCATCACCTGCCTGGGCTGCCAGCGCAGCAACGCGCAGGGAGGCCTCAACTGCACCCCATGCAGGCCTGGTTTTAGCGTGAAAATAGGGTTCCGTATTACCCGCGGCCAGGGCTTCATCGATCAAAATGTCGATAATATCGCCGTTCTCCGCGTGCACCATGGTCAAAATACCTGCAGCCCGGGCCAGGCGCATTACTCGAAAGATCTCACCATCGAATAAACGCAGACGGTTATTGTATGCCGTAAACACCTTCAGGCTGGTGATCCCTAAATCAGGCAGTGAAAAAATCTCTTTAGCCACTTCCTGATCAAAGCGGGTGATATTCATGTGGAATCCATAATCTACAGAAGCTTTTGGGTCAGCCTTAGCACGCCAGCGGGTGATATTTTCCGCCAAGGTGCCTTCATCCTGGGGCACAAAGTCGATCACGGTTGTGGTGCCGCCAAAAGCAGCTGCCTTTCCGCCAGTGTAATGATCATCTGAAGAGACGGTATCGAACATGGGCAAATCGAGATGCACATGCGGGTCAACGCCACCTGGCAGCACAAACAAATTCGTAGCATCAACCACCTCTGCATTAGGATGGGTCAGGTCTTTTCCAATCAGGTTAATCTGCTCGCCTTCAATCACAATATCTGCGATAAAGGTTTCGCTTGCGGTGATCAGGGTGCCGTTTTTAATGATTGTTGCCATTGCATTCGCTCCTGGTACTCATCATACAAATGGGTATAGCTATGATTTTAGCAGATTATGCCTTAAAAGAAAAAGTCGGTTCTTAAATTTGTTGAATTCGGTCAATTTAAAAACGAAATAAATTATGCGTTAATTTTTTTCATATCTTCTAATGGATTGACTTAATTGCTGAATGGGGTACTATCTTTATTGTAGTTAAGTCAATTTTGGTAATCGAAGGTAAACTTCGTGAAAGGTGATAACCGTCCAGACTTGCGGAGACTGGTCGGTTTTTTGTCACCAAACCAACAGTGGCTTACGAATTAACTGTTTTAGTAACACAAAAAGGAAATATTTGGAATGTCTGAAAAAGAAATTGGAACCGTAAAATGGTTCAACGACGCAAAAGGTTATGGTTTTATCGCTCGTCAAGCAGGCGATGATGTGTTTGTACATCACACTGCCATCTTGGGAAGTGGCTTTAAATCTTTGCGTGAAGAACAACAGGTTGAATTCTCCGTAGAACAGGGCCCCAAAGGCCTGCAAGCTGTTGAAGTGCAACCCCTGTAAGCCCCTAGGGCATCATTACTCAATAGAGATTCCGGCCAGTTTTCCGCAACCTGGCCGGATTTGTTTTTAAAATCTATCAGCTGGTAATTTTTCCTAAAAGCGCCAGTATTGCCGGGTCCAGCAGTGAGGCGGGTAATTTTTGTGCCCGGTATTCATGCGCCCTGAGTGCACGCTCTCGCAGGGTGTGCCAGAGCACCTCGCGCTCATCCTGAGATTTAATCACCAGGTCGTTGATCGTCTGGGCGCCCGGGAACATCTCACCCGTGGTGTAAAAAAAGGTAATCCGCTTCCAATCCGTGGCCGGGATGGGTTTTTCCAGGCGTTGTAGGGGGCCAATTTGTAATTTAAAGTATTCTTCATCAGCTCGGGGATGGTCGGGTTCATCGCGGATCAAGTCACGCCGCCGGGTGAGTTCATGGCCGAGAAGTTCAGCCACGTATGCAATCTGCCAGCGACCAGTATCTCCGAAAGATTTTGTTTGGTAAAAGGCCAGGTAATCAACTGAGATGACCTTGGGCGCATTTTTAAGCGGGATGCGATACCAACCAAACAAACGTGCGATATCAAAATCGCGTTGTGTGGGGAGGATTGCCACCAAAATTAAAGCGGTTTCGGGCAAGAGGCTGCTCATGGATCTCCCTGTGTTTTTTATCAGTATGCGAATTTTATCATAAAAGATGTGTGAGAGGCGAATGGCACTTAAGTAATTAATGCCATTTAAGCCATTGAATGATAAATAGTTTTTACAAAGCTGGATCTATGCTGTTTAACGAATCAAAGATCAGTTTTTTCGCCAAACACAGAATGAATTGCATTTCGACAATTAAAATTAGCGGTGCCATCGTTCGGAACAGTGGAAATGGGTAATTATCAGCACAACAGGGTGTGCCTTTTACTTTGACACACCCTGGTACCCAGTTTATCGTTATAAATTAAGTGATTAAACAGCCCCTAAGGGGAACCCAAATTACATATTATCCACCGCTAAGCATTCTCCAATGCTAGAGCAGCCCGACCAGGTCATTAAATTCCATGATCTTGGCATCCACCTCGGGGATTTGTTCCTGAAGCTCGGTCCAAAAATCACGGTCATACCACATTTCCTGGATCTCTTCAAAGGTCTTACCCTGCTGCTCAACCCAGGTGTAGTACTTCAGGTTGTGAACGCATTTCTTACCCAGGTAGGTTAACTCTTCCATGTTGTCTGTGGTGACGCTTTTCAACCAGCGGGCGTCATCGATGGCAGCCTGCCTTTCAGAGTATGGGCCCATTTCATCGTGCAGTTCAGCCAGGCGGCTTTCATAAAGCTCCATACTGTCGGTCAACATCGTTACAACAATATCGTTTTCCGTCAGCTCCAGGTATTTCGCCATTTTAATCGCGCTCAGCAGATTTAATATGCTCAATAAACCCAGTAAATCGAGGTTTTCAACCAAATCTTCCGGCACCCCGACATCGACCAGATAAGCCTTCCCTTCGGGCTCGTTAAACAAGCGCGCCAGGTTGACAATCGCATTATCGTCTTCTGCGACGATGAAATCCGTGTTGGCTACGTTATAAATCCAGGGAACGTGCTTGTCGCCAATGCCCTCAACGCGATGCGCACCAAAGCCATTATTCAGCAGCGTTGGGCATTGCAGGGCTTCAACCGCGGCAATGAAACTGGACGGGTAAAGCTGCTTCATGTAATCGCCGCTGGCGATCGTGCCTGCTGAACCGGTGGCTGAAACCATGCCCCGATACACATTGTTTGGTCCAGCAATTTTATTAACCAGCTCTTCCATGGCATGGCCGGTTATGTCGTAATGCCACTGATAATTGCCAAACTCATCAAACTGGTTGAAGATCATCACATCCTGGCCCGAATTGCGCAATTCCCAGGTTTTATCGAAGATTTCCTTTACATTGGATTCAGATCCAGGGGTCCTGATGACTTCACCAGCGATATTCTTCAGCCACTCAAAACGCTCCTGGCTCATCTCCTCGGGCAAAATCGCAATCGATTCGCAAGCCAGCAATGCTGAATCGTACGCACCGCCACGACAATAATTGCCCGTGGAAGGCCAGACGGCTTTTTGCTGGGTGGGGTCAAATTGTCCCGTTACCAAACGCGGCGCCAAACAAGCGTAGGCGGCGCCAACTTTATGAGAACCGGTTGGGAACCACTTGCCCACCAGCGCCACAATTCGGGCAGGCGTACCGGTCAGGCTTTCGGGGAATTCTAAGTAATTCACCCCGCCAAATAAACCCCCACTGGATACGGGCTCATTATGCCAAGTGATACGAAATAGGTTTCGAGGGTGCAGATCCCACAAACCAATCCCTTTTAGTTCATCTTTGATCTTATCTGGCACCTGGCTCGGGTTTCGCATTTGTTCAAAAGTGGGAAAGATGATATTTTGCTGGCGAACCCGTTGAACAGTTTGCTCAAGTCGACCCGGATACATGGTTAAATCTACTTTTGTCATTCAGCCTCTCCTTGTTAATTGATCTAATAAGCATGCATCTCATAATTCCAACCGTGATGGATGGAATTAAAAACTCACTTTTATTCTTTGCTGTCTGGTAGATCTTCAGGCGCTTCTGCTACAATGTACAACGGCCGGTTCTTAGCCTCGTCATAAATTCGCCCGATATATTCGCCAATGAAGCCCAAGCTGATCAACTGCACCCCGCCCAAAAACAGCACCATGACCACCGTCGTCGCCTGCCCTAGGAGGGCTGTGCCGGTGAGCAAACGCAGGGTAGCTACCACGGGAATCGCCAGAACGCTCAACCCTGCTGCAATAAAACCGATATAAGTAGCCATCTGAAGGGGAAAGTAAGAGAAGCCAGTAACGGCATTCAAAGCCAGTTTGAGCATCTTTTTGAAAGGATATTTGGTTTCACCGGCAACCCGCGATTGCCTTTTATAGCTAACCCCTACCTGTCTGAAGCCCACCCAAGCTGACATTCCACGCAGGAAGCGGTGCTTTTCGCGCATTTGCTGCATCACCTGCACCACTTTTCGATCCATCAAGCGGAAATCGCCGGTATCTAAGGGGATTTCCACATCCGTGATGCGGTAGATGAGCCGATAAAACAACGCGGCTGTAGTGCTTTTGAACCAGGTTTCGCCTTCGCGCTCTTCGCGCACGGCATATACAACCTCGTAACCTTCGCGCCATTTGGCAATTAAATCAAGAATCACCTCCGGCGGGTCTTGCAAATCGGCGTCGATAATGATCACCGCGTCACCGCGACAGTAATCGATACCGGCGGAGACCGCAATTTGGTGCCCAAAATTTCGAGCGAAGATCACCGGACGCACCCGCGGGTCGTTCTCGGCCAGTTTCCGCATCAGCTCGGTAGAGCCATCTGTGGAACCATCATCGATCAGGATTAACTCCCAGGGTTCGCCAGTACTTTCCATAACACTCTTAACTCGCTGATACAGTTCAGGAATACTTTCCAGCTCGTTAAAAATGGGTGCAATAACAGTAAAGGTCGGCATGGTCATCTAAGCTCCTTTATGACTGCTTCAAGGGTTGGTTCAATGATAGGCGCGGTAGGGACAGCCCGCATAACAGCGTTAACGTCTTTAAGTCCGCTGCCGGTATTAAGCACCAAGACTGGCTCATCGGGTTCAACAATTTTTTCAGCAACCGCTTTGACCAGGCCGGCATAAGCAGTTGACGCAGCGGGTTCGGCAAAGATACCAACTCGGCCCAGTTCAGCAATAGCCCCCAGAATAGCTTCATCGGGAACAGTCAGGTAGGTACCGCCAGTTTCACACGCTGCTCGCACCGCCCGCACCCCGTCGCGCGGCAGGTCTACAGAGATGCTGTCCGCCAGGGTCGTCGAGCGGACAGCGCGAATCTCTTCATCGCCGCGCTGAAAAGCATTGGCGATGGCCGCTGAACCTGTAGATTGTACACCAATGATGCGCGGCATTCTTGCCATCCAGCCCAGGGCCATCAGGTCTTTAAATCCCTTGTGTATGCCAGAAATGATATTGCCATCTCCTACGGGAATAAAGACAGCCAGGTTTTTACTATCCGCAGGCAAACGGCACATAACTTGTTCCCAAATTTCAAAGGCGGCGGTTTTTTTACCTTCAGCTGTGAAGGGATTAAACCCGGTATTGCGATTATACCAGCTCAGGGCTTGCGTTACTTCGATGCTCAAATCAAAAGCCTGGTCGTAATTCCCATCCACCAGCAAAACCCGGGCGCCAAAGCCAATCAACTGTGCAATTTTAGCGGGTGGGGCAGTTTTCGGGGCAAAAATAACCGCTTTTGTTCCTGACGCGGCTGCCATGCCTGCCAATGCTGAACCGGCATTGCCGGTTGAGGCAGCCACGATAACCTCGGCGCCAATTTCAGCAGCGCGGGCCACCACAATGGCACTGGCCCGGTCTTTGAAGGAGGCGGTGGGGTTCGGGCTCTCGTCTTTAATCCACAAACGTTGCAATCCCAGTTGTTGTGCCAGGCGAGCGGGCTTATAGACAGGTGTCCATCCAACCCGACGCAAGGGCGTTCCCAGGTTTCCCGGATCGCTCACGGGTAATACATTTAAATAACGCCACAGCGATGCCTCTGGCAGATGCATGAAATTCTGAGTATTGTATTGGGCATTAATGGCTTTGTAATCAAGAATAACATTCAGGTTCCCGCCATCCTTAGGGCAAGTGTAGGTCACCGCTTCAGGTTCATACTCAGCTCCGCATAAGGAACAGGTGAAATGTGAAAATTTATGTTTCATTGGGTTCCCGGTTGTTATCTTTCGTTTCAATATAAGCTGCATGAGCTGTCACCGTAAAGTGACAACCCATGAATACGCCTTTAAGGAACAATCCATGTGCCAGTCTTGCCTTCAAGGGCATCGCTGATGTGTTTCGGATCAGTGATCAGGGCTTTCTTGCCGCCCTCTTCAAAGTATTTGATGACCGCCTGAATTTTCGGCAGCATACTACCCGAAGCAAAATGCCCGGCTTCAATATACTGTTTGGCCTCCCCAACGGTCATCCTATCCAGGAAAACCTGGTTTGGCTGATTGTAATGTAAGGCAACTTTTTCTACAGCAGTGCTGATGATAAATAAATCTGCTTTGATATGAGACGCGATAATGGCTGCACTGAAGTCTTTGTCGATGACGGCTTCAATCCCCCTGATATAGCCGGCTTCGTCTTCAATGACGGGGATACCGCCACCGCCCACAGCAACCACAATGGTACCGGCGTGGATGAGTATGTCAATCACGTTGGCTTCAACAATATGGGTTGGAAGTGGCGATGGCACCACCCGACGCCATCCACGGCCAGCATCTTCCACAACAGCCCAGCCTTCATTCCCAACCCGCCGTTTAGCTTCATCTTCATCCATAAAGGAGCCAATGGGCTTGGTGGGGTTCTGAAAGGCCGGGTCATTTCGATTGACAATCGTTTGAGTCACCACCGTTGCCACATCTTTTACCATGCCGCGTCGTTTAAATTCATTGTAAAGCGCGTTTTCGAACATATACCCAATCGCACCCTGGGTATCTGCGCCGCAGTAATCCAGTGGGACTTCATGCAGTTCGTGTGCAGCGAGCTCCGAGCGGCGCAAAATGAATCCGACCTGGGGACCATTACCATGTGTTACAACCACATCCCATCCCTTTTGAATCATGTCTACAATGTGTGTCATCGTGTCATTAGCAGCATTGTACTGATCCTGAACGGATTGATGGCTTTTATCTTTGATTAATGCATTGCCACCCACGGCGATAACAGCAATACCTTGTCTTTCCATATGATGTTGTGTTCCTGTTCAATAATATTTTTTAATTTAAGCCATCGTCAGAGCCATGACAGCTTTTTGCGCGTGCAGCCGGTTCTCTGCTTCGTCGAAGACCACAGACTGCGGCCCATACAGAACGCCATCCGTCACCTCGATATCGCGGTCGGCAGGCAAGGGATGCATGTAAATGGCATCATCTTTAGCCAGGGCCATTTTCCGCTCATCAGTAATCCAGCTCTCATATTTGTTCGTCACCCGGGTAATTTCATCAGGGTCAGTGACTTTCACCAGAGGACCCCAGGATTTAGCGTAAACTATATCTGCGTCTTTAAAACCCTCTTCCATGCTGTCGACAACATCAAAGCCGGTCTTGTACTTGCGGGCCTGTTCGAGTGCTTGGTCCATAATTTCAGGCATCAATTCAAACTCTGGTGGGTGAGCCAAAACTACATCCAAACCAAAACGGGGCATCTGCAGAATGAGGGATTGCGGAACAGAAATGGGTTTGGAGTATGAAGACGCGTACGCCCAGGAAACAACGATCTTCTTGCCACGCAAATTGCGGCCTTTCTTTTCCCAGATGGTCATCAGGTCTGCTAAACACTGCGGGGGATGGTAGACATCACATTGCATGCTCAACAAGGGAACCCGTGCAGCTTCTGCCACCTGGTTGAGGTACTGGTTGCCAACGCCCCAATCGCAGTGACGAATCGCAATGCCGTCAAAAAAACGACCGAGGATCTCGCCAATCTCTCTCTCGGTATCGCCATGGGAGATTTGAGTGGTCTGCGATTCAATAAAAGCAGCATGGCCACCCAGTTGCGCCATACCCGCCTCGAAACTGCAGCGAGTGCGCGTGCTGGAAAAAAAGAACAATAAGCCTAGAACCTTATCGCGCAGATAAGCATGCGGTTGACCAAGAGCACGCTTCATCTTCAGGTCAAAAGCAACATCTAAAACAGTTTCGACTTCTTCTTTACTGAAGTCAAGGTCGCTGATTAAATCTCGTCCACGTAAGTTTGTGATCATTTAGGTCTCCTTATTATTTTAGTAAAATTCTCATAATCGTTTTTGAACTAAGTGTTGATTATCAGGTCTGAAAATTGCCAATTTTTCTGACAACGCATAACTTGAAATATCCGGGAAGAAAATAGCTGTATGAGAAATCGACCGGGATACGCTCGGTATTAAACAGCACACCAGAAAGGAGCAGCAAAGTATCGCCCCGTCTAACGTCCAGCGCTTTGGCAATTTCTGGGGGCGCGTGGATTGCGCTGATTTCCGTCCTCGATTCCGACAGGCCCGGATTCAAAACCTGGTTTAACAAGTCCAGTATCGATCCCGTGAACTGCTCTTCGATTATCTCAAGCGCAATGACATGTTCCGGGAGGATATCGATCAAATACGCCACAGGCACACTTTCAGCCCTGATCACACGGTTAACCTTATAAATAGGTGCGGCCAACCTCAATTTGGAGTTTTTCGGCGTGAATCTCATCGGCACTCGATCGGGTGATATCTAAAGCGCCCATGGTCACATCAAGACCAATTTTCTTGGCCAGTGTTTCAATGCTTTCTAATGCTTCAAGCCCGGTTTCAAAAATATGGGTCGGCTTAACAACAAAGGTTCCTAAACCCTGCCTGCGTCTTAGAAACCCCTGGCTTTCAAAGGTTCGCATCACTTCGCGCAAAGTGGCCCGTGATACGCCTAAGTCGGCAGCAAGTTGGGGTTCTGAGGGCAGTTTCGTCCCTTTAGGAGCGTTTTCAATAATTTCCCTCAGGTCGTTTTGCAATCGGTGATATGTCGAAAGATCTGAATTCATATTTTTGTGCAGCAGCAATTTAAAAACAATGGTCTTTCAGTGGTTTTGCTAAGCCATCCTTAACTATTTAGATTATTGTGATTTTTCATTAATCAAATGGCTGATCAGGGCATAAAATTCAGTGGCCTTGACCACATCATCCAAATTCACACTATCCATATTGGTGTGGGCAGTTTCTTCATCGCCAGGCCCAAAGCCAATCGATGGAATTCCGGCTTTCCCAGCCCAATAGATGCCATTGGTGGAAAAATTCCATTTGTCTGCGGGAGCATCCTCTAACCCAATCAAGGTGCGAGTTTCAAGGCCCGCTTGAACAAGATAATGATCTTCGTCTAAAGCCCAAGCAGGGAAGTATTTATCAACCGGGAACACAAAACCTGTATAGGATGGTTCATCGTAAAAGAGTTCTTCAAGCGCGATCGCGTCGGAAAGTTCTAGGGGTATCAACGCCTGGATTTGGGCATAAGCTTCTTCTTTTGTTTCGCCGAAGGTTAATCGTCGGTCGATATAGATCACCGCTTCATCGGGAACGGCATTGATGGACGGTGTTTTAACAACCATATCCGATACGGTAATTTTTCCATGTCCCAAAAATTCGTCATCCCCTAATTCAGGTTCAAGGTCTCGGATGCCCGCAATGATGGGCAACAATTGGTAAATCGCGTTGACCCCCAGGTGGTTCGAAGCGGCATGTGCCGAACGACCTTTAGAGGTGATCTTTAACTCAACCCGGCCTTTATGCCCACGGTAAACCAGCATTTTGGTGGGTTCCCCGATGATAGCATAATCTGGTTTCACACCGGGGTCTACTTCCACAAAGGTGTTCGGGGCAATTCCATCACACCATTCTTCCATGTTGCCAAAGTAATAAGCAGTCCAGCCATCCAATAATCCTAAATCTCGGGCAATGGCCATGCCGTAAACCATACCCGGTGTAGACCCCTTCTCATCACAAGCGCCGCGGGCAAAAAGAACCCCATCTTCGACTTTTCCGACAAATGGATCCCATCCCCATGATTCAGGGTCGCCAATTCCAACCGTATCGATATGTGAATCAAACACGATTACGCGTTCGCCATCCCCAATGCGCCCCAGGATATTGCCCATCTTATCAAAACGGACTTCATCGAATTTTAATCTCCTCATTTCCTCGGCAATGCGTTCGCCGACCGGGCCAATCTGAGATTCCATGCTGGGAATAGCAACGATGTCCCTTAGAAACTGGAGGATTTCCGCCCGTTGCTCTTCGACCTTACTTTGGATTTTACTGACAATTGTCGAGTCAACCATTTTAACTATTTCTCCTTTATAGTTTTTTATTTTACAAAACAGGAACCCTATATTAACAAGTCATCATACAAATGCTCGATCAATCTCCGGTTAATAAACGTTTCGCAGCCTGGTTGTGTTTCTTCACCAAAGTCGGAACGTTAACGGTCATCAATTCGCCATCTTTGACGATTATTTTTCCGCCGACAATGTTGATGTCCACCTTTTGAGGGGCACAGAACAAAGCCGCGGCCACAGGGTCGTGTAGGGCGCCGGCATAATCCAGGCGGTCGAGGTTAATGGCAAACAAGTCGGCACACTTTCCTACCGCCAGCGAGCCAATATCCTCCCGCCCCAGCACGGCAGCCCCTCCCCGGGTGGCAATTTCAAGCGCTTGCCGGGCAGTCATCAGCGGCGGCGCATCCTCACCAGACCTTGAAGCGCCCCCCAGCCCGGCGTTTAATCGGGCCAGCAACATTGCCAGGCGTGCCTCACCTAAAAGGTGAGAACTATCGTTGCTGGATGAACCATCCACCCCCAATCCAACCTTGACGCCCCTGGTCAACATTTCCAAAATAGGCGCAATTCCCGAAGCCAGGCGCATATTGGAACCGGGGCAGTGGGCCACACCACAACCTGTGTCGGCATATAACTGAATCTCTGCATCGTTCACATGCACACTGTGCGCAAACCACACATCCTCACCAATCCAGCCGACCTCCTGCATATAAGCCACCGGGCGGTGCCCGAATTTTTCAATACAGAAGTCCTCTTCATCCTGGGTTTCTGCCAGGTGCGTGTGTAAATGCACCCCGTATTCACGCGCCAGCAAAGCCGATTGTCGCATCAATTCGCCAGTCACACTGAAGGGTGAACAGGGCGCCAGCACAACTTGCACCATGGAACCCGGTGAAGGGTCATGGTAGGTTTCAATCAAACGCTGGCTGTCTTTGAGGATATCCTCCTCCGAATCCACCACGCTATCCGGCGGCAGCCCCCCGGCAGATTCACCCAGGCTCATCGAACCGCGTGAGGCGTGCAAGCGCAAACCGATCTCAGCCGCCCCCATAATTTGGTCATCCAGCCGGGAGCCATTTGGAAACAGGTAAAGGTGGTCAGACGCCGTCGTACAGCCTGAAAACGCCAGTTCGGCCAGTGCCGTTTGGGTTGAGATGAAAATATCTTCCGGCCCCATCCGGGCCCAGATCGGGTACAAAGTTACCAGCCAGTTGAACAGGTTGGCATTTTGAGCCTTGGGCACAGCCCGGGTCAACGTTTGATAGAAATGGTGATGCGTGTTAACAAAGCCCGGAAAAACAATATGCCCGCAGAGATCGAGATCTTCGTCGACCTCTGCGGGCATATCCGTTAATGCGCCAATCGCTTGAATGAAACCATCCTTTATGTAAAGGTTGGTGTTTTGCAGCTCCTGGCGTTGGTCATCCATCGTGACCAAGATTTCAATATTTTTTATTCTTAAGGTTGACATAAGCATCCATCTTTTTTAGTGAGTTAGCTAGATATTTAGTCAACCTAATTTTATCGAAAGAACGTGTTATCGTCAATTGTCTGACAAATTTAAAAATGCACAACCCTTGATTCTTTAAGGGTGCAACGCCCCCGGTTACGAGCCGCAATATATATTTTGTTTAATTGTCTCAATGGCCTCATCAACCGACATAACCCAGCGCTCATCTTGTGTACGCCGCTTGAATTCAAAGCCCCCTCCCGTCAGCGAACGATCAGAGATGGTCACGCGCAACGGAATGCCAATCAGATCCGCATCATTGAACTTGACACCGGCGCGTTCATTCCGATCATCATACAACGGTTCCAATCCAGATTTAATTAATGCTTGGTAGAAGGTCTCAGCTTCTTTTTCTACAGAGCCGTCCTTGCTCCCCAATACCACCAGGTGTACCGGGTACGGCGTTATCGAGTCAGGCCAGATCAAACCCTGCGAATCGTGGTGTTCTTCGGCCACACAGGCCATCAATCTGCCCACATCGATCCCATAAGACCCCATGAGGATTGAGTGAGGTTGCCCGGCCTCATCCAGGTATGAGGCCCCCACGGCATCAGTATAACAGCTACCCAATTTGAAAATATTGCCCACTGTAACACCACATTGGGCCTTCAGCCGCCCCCCGCAATGCGGGCAGTGCGCGCCGTCCTCAGCCATAACAATATCCGCGACAATGTCCGCCTGGTAATCCCGTCCCAGGTTGGTATTGCATAAGTGGTAACCTGGCTCATTCGCCCCGGCTACCAGGTTGGGCGCCCTTAAAAGCAAGTCATCAGCTACAACCCAGACTTTTTCACGCTCAATGCCAACCGGTGAGCCATATCCCGGACTGGCGCCAATGGCTGCAATTTCAACATCTGTCGCCGGCACCAGGTTTATAACGTTACCCTTTCCAGCTGCACTTAACGCGTTGCTCAATTTAGTTTCATTTAAGGTCATATCGCCCCGTAAGACGGCAAACACCATACGGGGTGAGGGGTCTTCAGCCACTTCTGCCATTAAAAAGATCGCTTTCGCAGTTTTCGCCGGAGAAATACCCAGGTAAGCCGCCAACTCAGCAATCGTAGACGCCCCGGGCGTGGCAACTTTTTCCAGTGGTTGCAGCTCCTCAACCTCCGGATCAGGTTTTCTAAAAACAGCCACCTGGCGATTGGCTGCGTAATCACATTGTGTGCAAAACAACAACGTCTCTTCGCCCCCAGGCGTCAGGTAGATATATTCGTGTGCCTCCAGCCCTCCCATCCTGCCCGCATCCGCCCCCACCGCCCTGACAGGTAAACCACAGCGATTAAAGATACGGAAGTAAGCTTCGTAATGTGCTTGGTATTGGCGATCCAACCCCTCTCGGTCGCGGTCCAGGCTGTAGCTGTCCAGCGTGGTAAATTCCCGAGCTCGAATCAACCCCGCCCGCGGTCGGGAATCATCCCTGAATTTGTCCTGAATGTGATAGAGCAGCTGGGGCAGCTGCCGGTATGATTGAATCTCTCGCCGTGTCAGGTGAGCCACCGCAGCCTCGAAAGCTGCAGCCAAAACCATGTCATGGTCGCTGCGATCTTTAAACCGAACTGTCACATCATCCATTTGGCTCAGGCGGCTACCCTGCTGCCCGATATCCGCCGGCTGTACCAACGGCATTTTGAGTTCCTGGCCCCCAATCGCCGCCATTTCCTCGCGCATGATGTTTTCAATGCGGGTCAACACCCGCTGAGCCCGAGGTAAATGGGCATAGATACCCGGCGCCAACGGGCGAATAAAACCTGCTCTGAGCAATAATTGATGGCTGGCGATCTCCACTTCGGAAGGCGCATCGCGCAGGGTTGTCCCGAACAGCTTCGACATGCGCATTGTCTATTCCATCTCCTGGCGACCGTTTTCTTCGGCTGGCTGTTCCAGTTTATCAGGTTCATCGCCGGGTAAATCAGAAAGATCAATCTTTTCTTCCATGGTCACCTTGCCCCGCAAAAAAGCACCCTCATTAGTGGAAATTGATTGAATAATCACATCACCATACACCCGTCCGGTGGCACGAATTTCTAATTTTTCCGCGACAATCTGTCCGCTTACCGACCCCGCCACAATCACCGTCCCCGCTTTAAGCACCTTGCAGGTCACCCTGCCAGTCTCACCAATTGTGACCAATCCGCGCACAGCAACTTCGCCTTCCAAGGCACCTTCAATGCGAACACCGCCTTTTCCGCGCAGATCACCTTTCCAGCTGATACCAGGCCCCAGTACCGAGGTCACCCGTTCAACCGGCTTGATTGAGGAAACGTCAGGAGTAGATTTCTTTTTTGCAAACATACGCTCACTGCCTTTCATGGTAGATGCGTTTATTTTGTTGTTAACCAAGATTTCGAAAGCTGGTTCAGCGCCTTGGCGGCCAGATCGTTCCAGCAGGAACAATTCCGTCCTCGGGCACATCTGCTTTGACAGTTGCCCCGTTGCCAATGCGCGCCCGTTCGCCTATACGCACATTCAGGTTGACCGTGGCACGCATGCCAACCAGGGCTGCTTCGCCCACCTTCACACCGCCAGCCAGGGTTGCCCCCGGCGAAAGGTTGACAAAAGGCGCCAACTCACAATCATGTGAGATAATCACGCCAGTATTGATCAGGCAGCCAAAACCAACCCGAACCCTGATCCCAATGTACGCCAAGGGGAAAACCTGAATACCATCATCCAGAACCGCGCTTTCTTCTAAAAAAGCGGTGCGGTGAACCACCGTGGGGCAATGGAAACCCGTTTCTGCCAAGCGTTCATACACCTGCAAACGGGCTGGTAAATCGCTGATCCCACCCACACCATTTACCGCCAGGCGAACCCCATCCTGAGTCAGTTTACTCAGTTTTTCTCCCCCCCCTAACACGGACAACCCATCGATCTGCATGCCCGGCTGTAAGCCATCATCCAGGAAGCCAAGCAGCTCGTAATTTCCGGAATGGCGTATCAGGGCAGCTAATGAACTGCCATGCCCACCTCCACCGTAAATCACCAGCCGTTTTTCTCCTTCCGGGATGGCTGCTCTGGCTGCCGGTTGATCCGCAGAAATAAGCGCCAGAACCATTTCTCGGGTTACCAGAACACCCTGCGGTAACCCTTCCAGCGTCAGGCCCTTCGCCAGGGCTAATTCATGCGCCGGCTCGGTGATGCGTAAACCCGGCAGTGAGGGTTGTCCCCCGCCTTCTCTAAACAGGACATCTGCCCAGGGTGGCAGAGATGGGTCTTTGGCGTCAGGCGCAGCACCAATGTACCCCAGCACATCGCCTGCCTGCAAAGTGTCGCCTTCTTCATACAGCATCCCCACGAGATAACCGCTGGATTCTGCTCGAATTTCACCGGTAGATTTGGTTGTTTCGATCACTGCAACCATCTCTCCCCGGGTTATCACCGCTCCTTCTTTGACCGCCAGCGAAACAAGCAGGGCTTCTGGTTCGTTGGGGTTTACCAACGGGATTTTGATCGGGATCAGTTTATCCATGATGAAACACCATTTCTCTTACTCGGGCAATGATATCTTCGTCACCGGGCAGGGATGCCAATTCAAGGTCAGGCGCCACAGGGATTACACCCTCCCTGGCGGCCAGGCGTCCCGCTTGTTTTAAGTTTGTCCCCAGTTCCTCTGCCGTTCGTGCGACCACCTCCGCACCCCAACCCAATGAGAAAGTGCCTTCCTCAACCGTGAGCAAGCGGCCTGTGCACCTCACAGAGTCGAACACTTCCTTCAATTCAAAGGGCGCCAGCTGGGTAGGTACCAACAATTCACAGAAAATTTCCATTTCATAAGCCAGTTTGCGCATCGCACCAAGCGCCAAATGAGCCATATAGCCATAAGCTGCCAGGGTCAGTGTTGCTTGTGGCGCTGATTTTAAGCGCAGCGTGTAGCTGGGAGCTGGTACACCAGCATCATCCCAAACTGTATTGACCTCATATTCATCCAAGTTGGCCTTTGAAAGCAGCGGCAGCAGGTACTGCAGCTTGTTCTCAACAAACAACACTGGAACCTCTGCTTTTAAAATCACATCCTTCAATAATTGTCCGGGCGAGCCCAAGGGTGAGTTGCCAAACAGGTTGAAGGGCGCCAACACGGTTAAACCGGGCACACCCAGGAAGAATTTCTCCAAGCTTTGCGAGTGAGTCGGCCCATAGCCGCGGCGGCCGCCCATTGGTGTACGAATCACCACCGGCGCAGTAGCCGCACCGTGATACATATCATTGAACTTGGCGATGTGGTTGATCACCTGGTCGCTGATCAATGTAATAAAATCCCCAAACATGATCTCGACCACAGGCCGCAGGCCGCGCAGCGCCATTCCGCCGGCAATCCCGGTGACGCCGGCCTCAGAGATAGGCGTGGTTAGCACCTGGTCTGGAAAAGCACTTGAAAGCCCGCGGCTGACTTTAAATGCACCCCCGTATGGGTCGAGCAGGTCTTCGCCCAGCAAAACCGCCCGCTTATCATCTGCCAAAGATTGGTACAGGCCGTGATTAAGAGAATCAAGCACCGTGCGGATAGCTGGGCCGTTCATCCTGCACCTCCTTCAGCAGCCAGGGCTGCCTCAAATGCCTGTTGGATTTTCGCGTCAATATCTTGTATTACCTGGTTGTGCTCTGCCCCAGCTAAACGTTTGGCTTGAATGGCAATAGGATCACGCGATTGCCACAGGCTCTCCAGCACACCAGGAGCGCGGGTATCATCACCTTTGGAATGTGACCCCAATCGCGCAGTGGTGATCATCAAAGCCCGGGGTGCAGATTCGTTTCGAACCTGCTCAATCAACGTCTCTGCCAGCGGGTAAATATCCAAGATATCACTGCTATCCAGCGCTGTAGTGGGTATCTCGAAGGCTTCAAAACGTTTGGGGACGCTTCCGGCAATGGCCAGACTGCTGGGTGTGGTCTGCGCGATCTGATTATGTTCCAGGACGAGCAAAACCGGCAATTGCCAAAGTGAGATCATATTCAAGCACTCATAGACAATTCCCTCACCCAACGTTCCATCGCCCATAAAATCCACCACAATCGCCCCGCTTTGGGTGCGTTTTTCTGCCAGCGCCATCCCGGCTGCCATGGCAACAGTGCCCCCCTGCACACCGCTGGAATAGAAATTTCTCCAGTGAAGATGCTGGGAACCACCCACGCCGCCACAAACACCGGAGGGTTTGCCCATTAATTCAGCAAACAACGCTTGCGGGTCGCCGCCATAAGCCAGGAAATGCCCGTGACAGCGGTGATTGCTGACCACAACATCACCTGGCTCAAGGTGCGCCAGTACACCCACTGCGTTGGCCTCCTGCCCAAGGCTGGTATGCGTCGTCCCCGGGAATATCCCGGATTTGAACTGCTCAAGGAGAACAGTTTCAAAACGCCTGATCTGGTAGAGCCTGCGGAAAAGCTCTTTGTTATCCAACATCGATCGCTCCCTTTTGTACCAGAAACCGCCAGGGAATCGAACGCCAGGGCTCTGGCACAGAATTCAAACCCACACGCGGTGTTTGTTCAATCATCGCGTCGGCCCATCGTTCTCCGCTCTCAATATACAGCCCGTCAGACCGATCGCACAGGTCAACACGGTTAAAAATGCCATCAATGCCCAACGCCTGGGTTAATTTAGCCGGCCCATCTGTCCAACCGGGTTGCAAAGCCCGATATGGACGATTTTTTGCCATAGCCGTTGTACCTTCCAGCGGGAGGATGGCGCGGATTAACACGGCTGCTGGCGTGCCTGCCTGGTCGGTCACCGCATTGAGCAGCCAGTGCATCCCGTAAGTAAAGTACACATAAGCATACCCGGGAGGCCCATACATCACAGACGTGCGCGGTGTTAACCCCGCCGAGGCATGGCAGCCTAAATCCTCTTCGCCCTGGTAGGCTTCCGTTTCCAAAATCAGTCCGGCCAGACGTTTACCGGATTGCACGCGTACCAATCGGCATCCCAGCAAATCACGTGCCACAGCCAGCGCCGGACGGGCATAAAAATCGCGCTGATTGATTGACATGATGTTATTTTACTTGAAAAATTGATACTATCCGCCCAATATCCCAACCAGTGTGCGTCGTTAAATAAAATGAATGGCAACAACCCTTGCAATCAAAAGAATCAAAGGCCATTCTTAAATTGCGGGTCGTGTTCAAGGGTCAACCGAACGCCCATCTCCAGGGGTATCAGGGGGATGTAATCCAGCCCGGTCTTCGCCGAGGAGAGATCAGCACACATGCGTGTGACGCCGCCACTGATACGGGTGTTATAAACCTCTTCAGGGGCGCCACCCGTGACTTTGGTGACGATCTTAACCAGATCGCGAATGCTGGTTTCGGTGCCGCTGCCGACGTTGATGACCTGCCCATTGACACTTTGGACAGTAGCAGCAGACACCAGCGCATTGACCACATCATCCACATAGACATAATCGCGGGTCTGATTGGCGTCCCCATGTAAGACCAGGGTGCCGTTTTGCAGCGATTGGTGAATAAAATTGGGGATCACCGGTGGATTTGAAGCTGGGATATGCTGACCCGGTCCGTAAGCATTAAAAATGCGCAAGCAAACTGTTTGAATTCCGGAAAGCATGCCAATAGTGCGTACATACCACTCCGCTGAGAGTTTTGAAACCGCATAGGGTGAAACGGGATGCGGTGACAGGTCTTCCGTCATGAGTGACTGTTGCTGCTCACCATAGACCGCGCCGGAGGAGGCCAGCACAACTCGTGGTGTGCCAGCATCGCGAATAGCTTCCATGAGCGTTACCGTGCCGCCCACATTAACCTCTGTGTAATCTCGTGGAAACAGAATCGATTCCTGCACTGACACCCGCGCAGCCATGTGATAAACACAATCAATATCTTGTAAAAGCGTCCATAATTTTGGACGGTCGTTGATATCTCCGCGTGTAAAGTGAACCTCAGGATCCAGCACATCCGGATTCCCGGTGGAAAGGTCATCCAATACACGCACATGATGCCCCTGCCGCAACAATCGATTGCTGAGCGCAGCACCCAAAAAACCCGCACCGCCTGTAATTAGAAAATTCATTGTCATCTACACCTTAATTATGATCTGCCAAACATAATAGCACACTCGCCGCCGAGTAGATAGGGCTCTACACAATAGTTTCCACTGGGAGTAGTTTTGCTAACTGCGAAGGCGTGTCGGTAGTGAGTGCATCCACGCCATGAGCAATCAGGGTTTGAGCCAGTTCAACCTGGTCGGTTTGACGCACATCAATTGTCCATCCATCCACCTTTGAGCCAGCCTGGTGCAAAAAATCAATCCAGTCAAAACCAGCCTCCAATGCCTTCTGGAGCACCTCTGCCCGGATAAACCAATCGATGCCTTGCGGCACCTGATACAGCAGGGTTTCTGCCCGGGCGGCAAAATATTCACTCAACGTACCCCAGCGATATGCCGATAGCGGATGATCATCTAATAAGCCGTAAGCACCGATGCGAAAGGGTGGCGCCGCTGCGGGGCGGGCTTCATCCCTGGTCAGGTCAAGGTACAGCAGCGGGTCAAAACCAAGGGCCAGGGACAGGTCGGTGCGCGCCAGTAAACGCACCACCCAATCCGCTACTGAGGTGATTTGCACTCGCGTCTTCACAGGTGCTATCATTTCCAACAATCTCTTTAAATTTGTTGGTGTCAAAGGTGTATAAGGTTTAAAATCCAGTTGCAATCGTTTTGTATGGGGATAAGCTGCCAGCAACTCGAGCGCGCTTTCAAGAAACCCAACTTTTTCTTCAGTTACCTGGCCATTAACACGATAATGCAGATCCTGCACCTGGTCGCGCCGCATGTGGGGTGCCTTGCCTGTGCCGTCGGTCTCTTCATCCAGGTTCTGCTCGTGTAAGAGGACAAAGCTTCCATCGGCCAGCGGTAGAACATCAATTTCCACCACTGCCGCGCCTGCCATAAGACAGTGCTCTAACGCAGATAACGAACTTGGCGGTCTGCCATGTTCACTTTGAGCGGCATGATGGATCAGGGTAACGGGTTGTGCTCGTTTTTTGATATTATTTTGGGGCGTGGATGCATTAGTACCAGTCATTGGCCTAATTTTAACGGCAAAACCCAAAAAAGTAAAAGAAAACTCATTTTATTTTTCTATAATTCATTTTATGAAGGGGCAGAGATGATTTTTTGTGAGTATAATTGAGAGCAGCAAAGTTCCAACAGGGTCTGCGCTCCAATTTCAGGAGGTGGCCTTTAATAAATTGACGAAGGAGTAAAAAAATGATTGTAACAACCAAGAAATTATTCGAAGCAGCCTATGGGAAGTATGCCATTGGTGCCTACAATATCAACAACCTGGAGCAAACTGTGGGATTGTTCAAGGGTAACCTGCTTTCACAAGCACCTTTCATTATCCAGATCAGTAAGGGTGCCAGGGCATATACTGACAAAGTATTTTTAGAATATCTGATACGCGCTGCTGATGAGGTCTATCCTGAGGCCATTTTTGCTGTCCACCTGGATCATGGCGATGAGGAAGCAGCCATGGATTGCATCGAATCGGGCTTTTACAGCTCGGTGATGATCGATGCCAGCCACGAAGATTTCGAGACCAATATTGCCATTACCAAGCGCGTGGTCGATGCCGCCCACGCCAAGGGTGTTGTGGTTGAAGCCGAGTTGGGTCAGCTGGGTGGTGTGGAAGAACACATCCAGGTCGCCGAGGCAGATGCTAAGCTCACCGATCCCAAACAAGCCAAGGAATTTGTGGAACGCACCGGCTGCGACTCTCTGGCTGTGGCCATCGGTACCAGCCATGGGGCGTTCAAGTTCTCTGGCTCACAATCGCTGCATTACAACGTTTTAGCAGAAATCCAAAAAGAACTGCCCGGTTATCCGCTGGTCATGCACGGCGCCAGCTCTGTACCCCAGGAAGAAATCGCTCGCATCAACGCGGCAGGCGGTAATATCGTCGGCGCCAAAGGCGTTGACGCTGATCAGTTTAAACCAGCAGCCAAGCTGGGCGTGACCAAGATCAATATCGATACCGACGGCCGCCTGGTATGGATACGCGTGCATCGTGAAATCCTTCAAGATCGCCCCGAGGTTTTTGACCTGCGCACACCTGGCAAGATCTTTATTGATGAATATGCCAAATTCATTGCCGAAAAGAATGAATACCTGGGCAGCGCCGGACAGCTTGATAAAGTGCGGGTCCTCTTAGCTGAATAGGAAACCTGATGAGACCTGTTGAAATACGACCGGGGATCTACTGGGTTGGCGTAAATGATCGTGTCACCGATCTTTTCGAAGGCCTGTGGCCAATCGACCAGGCCGGGGTTTCCTACAATGCGTACCTGATCAAAGACGAAAAATCTGCCCTGATTGACCTTTCTAAGGAAATACTCAGTGATGATTACCTTGCCCAACTCAGCGAGGTCGTTGACCTGGCCAGTTTGGATTACGTGATCATCAACCATATGGAACCTGACCACACCGGCGCACTACAGCGGATTTTAGAATTTGCCCAAAATGCCCAAATTTTAGGGATGCCGAAAACTGTGCGCATGCTGGATGATTTTTATGGCCTGACCGAGAATATCACCCAGCTGGCTAACAACGAGGAACTTTCTTTAGGGAAAAACACCCTGCGCTTCGTTTATACACCCCTTGTACACTGGCCAGAAACCATGATGACCTACCTGGTCGAAGAACAGATCCTGTTCTCTTGCGATGGCTTTGGTGGTTATGGCACACTGGACGGGGGCATTTTCGACGGTGACTACGCCGATTTGGCCTTCTTTGAATCTGAAGCCTTGCGCTATTTTTCAAACATTGTGGCCGCCTTCAGCAAATCGGTGCTGAGTGCGATGAAAAAATTCGCCGACGTGCCGATCAAGATGGTCGCTCCCTCCCACGGGCTGATCTGGCGCAAAGACCCCGGCCGCATCCTCGAGCTATATCAAACCTGGTCAGAATATCACCGTCAGCCGGCCGAGGCAGGGATCACAGTCCTGTTCGGCACCATGTACCGCAACACCGAACACGCCCTCAACGCAGCCCTGGAAGGGATCGCGGCAGAAGGCGTGCCGGTCAGCGTTCACGATGTGCGTAAGACCCATGTCAGCCATATTCTGCCCGATCTGTGGACTCAACGTGGCGTACTGGTGGCAGCTCCCACCTACGAAGGCAAGCTGTTTCCGCCTGCCATGGACGTTTTGATGATGGCCAACCGCAAACGGGTGACCCATAAGACCGCTGCCTACCTGGGCAGCTACGCCTGGAGCGGCGGCGGACAGGCCGACTTTGAAGCCATCGCAGAGAAAATGGGCTGGCAGGTCTCCCAGGGTTTTGGCTTTATTGGCGGCCCCAAAACAGATGGCCTGACACGAGCCTACGAAATGGGTAGGCAGCTGGCAAAGGCGGTAAAAACCGTTTCCTAATGGTTCGCAGCGGTCACTGAGCTGACCTTCTCAATCGGGGAATGCTTGTGCATCCTGCACAAGGAATGAAAGTTCCCCCGATCTGTATGATTTAATCAAACCAAAGCACGAGGCAGGGTAAAACCTGCCCTCGTGTTATATTGAAAATAAAGTTTGAGCATTGTTTTTTGGAGCATTATATGTCTGAGGAAAACATACCATCTCGATCGAATTTCATTACCGAGATCATCGATCAACACCTGGAAAATGGTCGATTCACGAACGTACACACCCGTTTCCCGCCCGAGCCGAACGGTTATTTGCACATCGGCCATGCGAAATCGATTTGCCTGAATTTTGGCATCGCCCGCGATTATGGCGGGCTGACCAACCTGCGCTTTGATGATACCAACCCGATCACCGAAGAGGTGGAATACGTAGAATCAATCCAGGATGACATCCGCTGGTTGGGTTTCGATTGGGAAGACCGCCTGTATTTTGCTTCAGATTATTTTGCCCAGATGTATGACTATGCCCTGCAGTTGATCAAACTGGGTAAAGCTTTCGTGTGCGACCTGAACGTCGATGAATTGCGTCACTATCGCGGCACCCTCACCGAGCCCGGGAAAAATAGTCCCTATCGGGAACGATCCATCGAGGAAAACCTGGATTTATTTCAACGGATGAAAGCTGGCGAGTTCCAGGAAGGTTCGCACACCCTGCGTGCCAAGATCGATATGGCTTCGCCCAACCTGAACCTGCGCGACCCGGTACTCTATCGTATCTTGCACGCACATCATCACCGCACCGGCGACGAATGGTGTATCTATCCGATGTACGATTACGCCCACGCCCTTTCGGATTCGATCGAGGGTATCACCCATTCAATCTGCACCCTGGAATTTGAAGACCACCGTCCCTTGTATGACTGGTGCTTGCAAACGCTGGGCATCTTCCACAGCCAGCAGATCGAATTTGCCCGCCTGAACCTGACCCACACCGTGATGAGCAAGCGTAAATTGCTGCAATTGGTGCGCGAGGGACACGTCAGCAGTTGGAATGACCCACGCATGCCCACGCTTTCAGGCATGCGGCGGCGGGGCTACACCCCCGAGGCGATTCGCACCTTTGCCGACATCATCGGCGTGGCCAAAGCGCACAGCAATGTCGACATGGAATTGCTGGAGCACGTTTTGCGTGATGATCTGAACGCTCGCGCCCGCCGGGTGATGGTTGTAGTGGAACCGCTTAAAGTCATCATTGGCAACTATCCCAGCGACAAGGAAGAGACCTTTGACGTGCCTTATTTCCCCTCCAGCCGCGCTCTGGACGACAGCCCAACGCGGCAGGTACCCTTCAGCAGAGAGATCTTTATCGAACGTTCGGACTTCATGGAAGAACCACCCAGCAAGTTCTACCGCCTGGCTCCGGGCCGTGAAGTGCGCCTGATGAACGCCTATTACATCACCTGCACGGACGTTGTCAAAGATGCAAATGGAGAGGTTGTTGAACTCCATTGCACTTACGACCCTGAATCGCGCGGCGGTATGTCGCCCGACGAGCGCAAGGTGCGCGGCACGCTGCACTGGGTTTCTGCCCGGCACGCCATTAACGCAGAATTGCGTTTATATGACACGCTCTTCACTCTGCCCAACCCCTTTGACGTACCCGATGATGGAGATTTCATGGACAACATCAACCCCAATTCATTACAAGTGGTCACAGACGCGAAACTTGAGCCTGTCCTGGCCGAAGCTGTGGTAGGCGAATTCTTTCAATTTATGCGCCAGGGGTATTTCTGCCTAGACTCGGTAGATTCGCAGGCAGGCGCGCCAGTCTTCAACCGCTCCATCTCGCTGGTCGATACCTGGGCTAAAATGCAGCAAAACAGGTGAGGATAAAAAAACACGAAGCACTCACAAGCCAAAAGAATGCCTCTTCCGTAGAGGCAAAATTTGACTGCGGTTGTATTGACAAACAAATTTGATTGTGTAATACTACTGCTAACAGTCATCAAAGGTTTAGTTAAAGACACGCAATCCCACTAAAAAGGAGGTGGTGTACAATGATAGACAGTAGTTACTTATCAATGGCTGTAGCACCCCTCCTTGTTAGTTTACGATAAAGGGTGCTACAGCCCAAACACAAAAGCCGCTCGGGGTGCGAGCGGCTTTTTGGTTATTAATAAGGCCCTAACAGCGTTTATTGCCATCTTGATTGATTGAAGATATAATCTGCGTACTCAATCACTGACAAGCAGATCGTGAAAGCCAAGCAATTATGTTAGAGGTGAAAACACTGGCGCAATTAAACCAAATCATCACAGATCGATTTGGTCATTTACGGACGCAAAGCGAAAGCGTCCGCCTGAAAGCAGCCCTGGGGCGTCGACTGGCTGAAGATGTGCTGGCCAACGAGTACGTGCCGAATTTCAACCGCTCAACCGTGGATGGATATGCCCTGATCAGCGCCGATGTATTTGGTTGTTCTGAGAGCATACCTGCCATTCTGAGCGTCGTTGGACAATCGCAGATGGGTGAACACAACCCATTAAAGCTGCAACCGGGCGCGTGCGCCTATGTGCCCACCGGTGGGGAACTGCCGGATGGGGCTGATGCCGTGGTCATGCTGGAGCATACCGAAGATTATGAAGATGGAACTATCGGCGTGATAAAAGCCACGGCGCCGGGAGTTAACCTGATTTTCAAAGGGGACGATCTGAAACCCGGCCAGGTTATCTATCAACAAGGTAAAAAGCTTGATGTAGGCGATATTGGCACGCTGGCTGTGCTGGGCTTTATACAGATACCCGTTTGGCAAGCTCCGGTGGTTGGGCTGATTTCCACCGGGGATGAACTGGTTGAGCCAGGCGAGCCTCTTGGTATGGGGCAAATCCGCGACGTGAATGACCCCATGCTGACAGCTGCTTTAGTGAAAATTGGCGCACAGGCCCTTTCCTTTGGCATCTGTAAAGATGAGCCAGCAGCCATTCGAGAAAAAATCCTTGCTGCCCTCCAAACATGCGACGGTTTAATGATCACCGGGGGCACTTCGGTGGGCTTTCAAGACGTGATCCCAGATTTGGTCAGCGAGCTGGGCACGCTGCTAGCGCATGGCGTTGCCGCCAAACCCGGAAAACCCACGCTGGTGGGTGCCATCCAAGAAAAACCGGTATTTGGCTTGCCGGGCAACCCGGTAGCCGCGTTTTTCATGTTCCAGGTACTGGTGAAACCTCTTATCGAAGCGATGATGAGCGGACACACACAAGATATCCGTTTAAAAATGCCGCTGGCCCGCGCGGTGCCAAGCAATCACGGACGCGAAGACCTTTTGCCTGTAAAAATCGAGGCGGGTCAGGCGAACCCGATGATCGGCAAGTCCGGGTTGATCACTACCCTGGCGGGAACCGATGGCTATATTCGCATCCCCCGCGAAAAAGAGGGCTTGAAAAAAGACGAGATGGTTGATGTAATTTTATTTTAGGAGAATAAAATGCCCTTTCAATATCTAACCAACACACCCTTGGATGAAGCAGTACAAACATACCTTGATGCGCTCAACGCTAAAGGAATAATGCTGGGTAACGAAACCCTCCCCACACAAAATACACTGAACAGAGTGACCGCCCAGGCGGTGTACGCCCGCATTTGCGCGCCGCATTACAATGCTTGCGCCATGGACGGCATCGCACTGGACGCACAGATCACTTTTGGTGCGACAGAAACAACACCTGTCAGGTTAACTGAGCAGGACTTCACATGGGTTGATACTGGCGACCCCTTGCCTGCGGGCTGTAATTCCGTGGTGATGGTGGAAGATGTCGTGGTGGAGGATGACACTTACCTCCTTTATGCAGCAGCCACCCCCTGGGAAAATGTCCGTCAGATCGGCGAGGACATCAGCGCCGGTGATATGATCCTGTCATCTTACAGCCCGATCACACCCGCTGCCATGGGCGCGATGCTGGCTGGTGGGGTGCTGCAGGTTGAAGTATTAAAACAACCTGTCATCGGAATTATTCCAACTGGCGATGAGATTGTACTGCCCACTGATCAGCCAGCAGAAGGCGAGATCATCGAATTCAACTCGACAATCTTCAGTGGCATGCTCACCACTTGGGGGTGTATCCCCAAAGTTTATCCCATTGTTAAAGACAGTCCTGAAAAAATCCGCCAGGCGCTTAAAACGGCGTTGGCAGAATGTGACGGCGTCATCGTCAACGCTGGCTCTTCTGCCGGGCGTGAAGATTTCACAGCTGAAGCAATTCGCACAATGGGTGAGGTTGTCCTGCACGGGATTGCCATCAAGCCAGGTAAACCTGCTGTGCTGGGCATGATCAACACCTCACAAGAGAATAGAGTCATCCCGGTGATTGGCTTACCGGGTTACCCTGTGTCTGGCATCCTTGTACTGGAATTGGTGTTCAAACCAGTCCTTGACCTGCTGACCAAACAGATCACTGCCGCACCCGAGGTCATTGAAGCGGTTATTTCACGCCGCTTGAACTCCTCACTGAAATACAGAGAGTTTATCCGCACCAGGTTGGGCCTGGTAGGCGGAAAAATTGTGGCAGTGCCCCTGCAACGCGGTGCAGGCGTTGTCAGCTCCTTTGTGAAAGCCGACGGGATCATCGACATCCCGCAGGAGCGCGAAGGCTACGAGGCGGGTGACGCCGTACAGGTCAGGCTGACCCACAGCCTGGACGAGATTCGCTCGATGCTGGTAGTTACCGGCAGTCATGACCCATTGTTGGACGAGATCGCCGACCTGATGAGGCAACGCTGGCCCGGCAGTCAGGTGGGCTCATCCCATGTTGGCAGTATGGGCGGCATCATGGCGCTACGGCGTTCTGAAGCACATCTCGGCGGTATTCACCTGCTGGATGAAGATAGCGGCACCTATAATATCCCCTATGTTCAAAAATACTTCCCACAGGGGGGCGTTGTGCTGATTGAATGCGTTCAGCGCACCCAGGGCCTGATGGTCACAAACGGCAACCCGAAAAACATCAGGGGCTTTGAAGATATCGCTGGTTTAGAATTTGTCAATCGCCAGAAGGGGAGCGGCACACGCATCCTTTTCGATCACCTCGCCAAACAAGTTGGGATGGATACCTCCAGCCTGCGCGGCTACGATCGCGAAGAGTTTACACATACAGCCGTCGCCGCGGCCATCGCCGCAGGCACTGCGGATGTGGGCATGGGCATCCTGGCAGCAGCCAGGATTTACGACCTGGATTTCATCTCGATAGCAGATGAACAATATGATCTGTTAATTGCTGAGGATGCGCTGGAACTGGAGGCTGTTCAGCGATTCTTAGAAGTTTTGCAAAGCCAGGCATTCGCCCTACGGTTAGAAAAATTGGGTGGTTATGCCCTGAAAAATCCCGGTAGGATGATCAAATGGAATTGACCCACATTAACAAGCATGGGGAGGCTGCGATGGTTGATATCAGCCAAAAACCAGCCACGCTGCGCACGGCTGAGGCTTATGCGGCTGTTAAAATGAAAGCCAGCACACTTGCGACGATCCTCTCCGGGGACTTGCCAAAAGGTGATGTGCTCGCCTGTGCGCGCATTGCGGGTATAATGGCTGCCAAACGAACCTCTGAGCTAATCCCACTATGTCACCCGATCGCGTTAACACACATTAGCGTGGATTTTGAGCCCAAAGAGCCAGATATACTTGAAATTACCACCCGGGCTGCCTGCCAATACAGTACAGGCGTTGAAATGGAAGCTTTATGCGCCGCCAGCCTGGCCGCCCTGACTATTTATGATATGTGCAAAGCCATCGACCGCGGCATGGAAATCCTTAACGTGAGTCTGCTTAAGAAAACCGGTGGACAATCGGGCGCTTATGAAAAAGGAAACCTTAAAGAATGATTGACCAATTCGGACGAAATATTAATTATTTACGTCTTTCGGTTACTGAACGTTGTACGCTGCGCTGCGTTTATTGCCGCGCAGATGAAGGCCTCTGTCCCAAAGCGGCTGAACTCTCCGGGGCAGACTTTTTACGCATTTCCAGAGCCTGTGTGGCCCTGGGCATCAGGCGCATCCGTCTCACCGGTGGCGAGCCCTTGCTCCGCAAGGACATCCTCGAGATTGTGAGCGGATTGGGCCAGATTGACGCGCTTGAAGATCTTTCCATGACCACCAACGCTCAGATGCTGGCAGAACAGGCTGAAAGCTTGAAACAAGCTGGCTTAAAACGCGTCAATATCAGCCTCGATTCGCTCAAAGAAGATCGGTACAGGCAAATCACCGGCGGCGAGCTTCAAAACGTTATCGATGGTATCGACGCGGCTGTGCGCGTGGGACTTTTACCGGTCAAGATCAACATTGTGCTGGTACGCGGCATTAACGATGATGAGGTTGATGATTTTATCGCCCTGACCAAGGACAACCCGATCGATGTACGACTGATTGAGCTGATGCCGCTTGGCGTCCTCGGACAGGATGAAAGCTTGCGCATCAACAACAACGAGTTGATGGCCGCCCGACCATATTTACAACCCCTGCCCCCCAGTTATTCGGGACAGCCCTCACGCGATTATAAAATTGATGGTCATCGAGGGCACATCGGTTTTATCAGCCCCATCTCGCACAGTTTCTGTGCTGATTGCAACCGCATCCGCGTGATGAGTGACGGTATGTTGCGCCCTTGCTTGGGGAGTAATGCTGAAATCTCTTTGAAGCCTGCTTTACAAGCAGGTGATGCTGCCCTATTGGAGGTTATTCGCACGACCATTTTCAATAAGCCGATGCGACATCACTTCGAGGAGGGGTTCAAGCCCGTCAAGTCCATGTCAAGGATTGGAGGTTAATATGGCAGCATACGTGGTTGCTGTTAACATCAGCGAGGAAAAAGGGACTATCAAGCACCCGGTTGATGAAGTTCATTTGAAAATTGATGAGGGCATCCAGGGTGATGCCCACGCTGGAAACTGGCATCGGCAGATCAGCTTGCTGGCCCAGGAAAGCATCGATAAGATGACCGCACTGGGTGTTAAGAACCTGACCCCGGGTATTTTCGCCGAAAATATCACCACCACCCATATTGAACTGTTTTCATTGCCGGTGGGAACGCGCTTGCAGGTGGGTGAGGCTGAGCTGGAAGTCACCCAAATTGGCAAGGAATGCCACCACCACTGCCAGATTTACCGCGAGATCGGCATGTGCGTGATGCCCGCAGAGGGCATCTTTGCCAAGGTAATTATTGAAGGAACGCTGCGCGCCGGTGACGAAATCAAGATTCTATCATGATCCATGTTGCCATTTTAATTGTCAGTGATAAAAGTTACCAGGGATCGCGCGGCGATCAGACCGGCCCGGCGTTGACCAAAGTGTTATCCCCCCATGCCAGCGTCAGCCCGGTACAGATCATCCCAGATGAATTCGAGATGATTAAAGCAGCCTTGATCGAATTGTCCGATAGAGGGGAATACGATATTATTTTCACCAGCGGGGGTACCGGCCTATCCCCTCGGGATGTAACGCCCGAGGCCACCCTGGCTGTAGTCGAACGTCTGGCGCCTGGCATTCCTGAAGCAATGCGGGCTGCCAGCTTGGAAATCACCCCACGGGCCATGCTCTCACGTGCCATATCAGGTGTACGTGGGAAGACCCTGATTGTCAACCTGCCCGGCAGCCCCAAGGGGGCTCTGGAGAATTTGCAGATCTTCCTGCCAACCATGCTGCACGCCGTGGAAACCCTGCGCGGCGACGCCCACGAATGTGCGCCTCTTAGTTGATTGCTGACTGCGCATAACTGGCAGTTGGCACAGCCTGTGGCCTGTAGCGATTGGCAGAGACCTTTGCCCTTAGGGTTCGAAGCCTTGTGTTATATAACCTTCCAGCCACTACCTAACCGCCTCATTTCCAGTCCCTGTTCCCAAATCGTCAAATCTTCTGTTTTCCGCTGTTCGCCTTGACAGTTACTACAAGTGCCCTTATCATAGGGCTTGTTCTTCGACTCGACACCCTTCGGGAATAACCATGGGTGTACGAGCGGCAGCTTGCCGGCAAAATCCCAGCATGCCGGATAAGCTCAAGGGTTCCGCGGGAAACTGCGGTGCCTCCCGTATTAGGAAAGGAGAATAAGATGAGAAAGTCGTTAATAATCGTTAGTACCTGTGTCATGCTGTTAGGCCTGATGGCCTGTACAGCAAAAACCCCACCAGCCCCTGAAATTGTAAACGAGGTCATCCGTCTTTCTACGACGACGTCGGTCAACGATTCAGGTTTGCTGCCCTACCTGCAACCCTACTTTGAAGAAGATACCGGCTATAAGATGGAAGTTACTTCTGCAGGTACTGGTGCTGCCATCGAAAAGGCACGCACGGGCGATGCAGACTGCCTGCTGGTACATGCCAAGTCTTCTGAAGAAGATTTCATCGGCGAAGGCTTTGGTGAAGAACGCCTGCCCTTTATGTTCAATTACTTTGTAATTGTCGGCCCCGAAGATGACCCGGCAGGTATCAAGGACGCTGCCACAGCGGCCGAAGCGTTCACGGCAATCGCCAACAGCGGCTCAAAATTTGTCAGCCGCGGCGATGAAAGCGGCACCCATGTCAAAGAGAAAAATATCTGGAAAGATGCCGGTATTGACCCCGCTGATGAAGATTGGTATATCAGCATCGGCGCTGGTATGGGGCAGACACTAACCGTTGCAGATGAGGAATTGGCGTACACCCTCTCGGATAAGGCCACCTTCCTGGCGCATGATAATTCCCTCAGCCTGCTGAAGGAAGAAGCAGACGACATGAAAAATACCTATTCTTTGATTGCTATCACGCCAGAACGATGGGAAGACACCAACTATGCGGGCGCATTAGCCTTCATTGAATGGATCACCTCACCGAAAGCGCTGGACCTGATCGATGCCTACGGCGTGGATACGTATGGTGAAGGTCTTTTCTTCTCAATCCGCTAACCAAATATGATGACTTGAACACGGGGATGTAAATATCCCCGTGTTCAGGGGTTGATCATATCTGTTTGAAATCCATCTCATTTAAAACTACCCCGAAGGGGCTTTCCCCAACCCCATGGACGGAATAATTAAAGCTCTTAGCCTGCTTTTTGGCGAAAACCCGGAATTGCGCCAGATTATCGGGGTGACATTGCGCATGTCGGTTATTTCAACGACGATCTCCTCAGGGCTGGGCATCCCGCTGGGCGTGCTTATCGGCAGCAAAGAATTCAAAGGGAAACACTGGGTCCAACGCTTTACAAACACCCTGATGGGCTTACCGCCCGTCGTCGGGGGCCTGGCTGTCTTCCTCCTGCTCTCCCGCAGCGGACCTTTAGGGACATTAAAACTCCTGTATTCCGTTACAGCCATGGTGATCGCGCAGGTGGTTCTAATCACACCGATCATGACCGGCCTGACCGCGACCATTATCTCCATCCCCGCGCCGCGCATCCGGGAAACAGCCCAGGGGGTGGGTATTTCAGCCTGGCGGCAGATGTGGTTGATGATCTATGAGTGCAGAAGCCAGTTGATTTCAACCATTCTGGTCGGGTTCGGCAGGGCAATTGCCGAGGTCGGCGCAGTGCAAATCGTGGGCGGCAATGTGCAATACAAAACACGGGTGATGACAACCGCCATTATGATGCAAACCAATATGGGGCAATTTCACTTTGCCATTGCCCTGGGCATTGTGCTGCTGACCATTTCTTTTGGGATCAACGCTCTGGTGCACTTTTTAGAATCGAGGGGGAGAACATGATTGAAATAAAAGGTGTGGTTAAAACTTACGACAAGCGGATGGTATTGAACATTCCTCACCTGGTCTTCGACGATTCCAAACGTTATGCCCTGATCGGCGTTAATGGCAGCGGAAAAAGCACACTCTTACGCATCCTGGCAGGTGTGTTGAAACCCGACACAGGCGAAGTGACCCATATCCCGCCCAACGACATGGGTTACATGCCCCAAGCGCCTTATGCCTTCAGCTTTTCAGTGAAAAAAAATGTGTCTATCGCCCTGGGAAAAGGTTATGAAGATAAAGGCCAGGTACAGCATGCGCTTCAAGCCGTGGGGATTAATCATCTACAAAACGCACGCGGCAACCAGCTTTCCGGCGGTGAGACCCAAAGAATGGCCCTGGCACGGATGATCGTAAAACGCCGTAACCTGCTTTTGCTGGACGAACCAACGGCCTCGGCCGATATTCGCGGCATCAGTCAGATTGAAAAAGTGCTCTTAGATTATGCCGACGAGAACAATTGCACCCTGATCCTTTCCACTCATTCACCAGCCCAGGCATTGCGCCTGGTGGATGAGGTACTTTTCCTCGACCAGGGTGAGGTGATTGCGCAAGGCCTGGCTGAGGACGTGCTCCACACACCGAAACACCCGGTAATCCAAGAATTTCTCGACCATTGGAAAATTTAAATCGGCGGACTACAGCCTGAAGATCGTTATGGCTGTCTTTGATCTCCAGTCCCCCGTCTTCACAGTGTTATTGTGTGGGAAAGGATTGTTTACGCTGCACCGCGTTAAACACCTGCGCGGCCGCCAACCCGCCCAAAAAACCAATGCCGATATTGGTCGCGATGGAAAGCGCCGCGGTGCCCAGTGCCAGGGCCAACTCCCAGCCGCGCAATTTCCTGGCCGTTCTGGCCAACTGGATGCCCACCAGCAGCATCATACCGGCGATTAAGGGCATTGGAAAGGCAGCCATCAGGGCCGCAATCGAGCCGCTGAGAAACAAACCGATCAGTACCTCAATGACGCCCTCCAGAATTGGCGCGCCACCGGTGCGTGCCCCAAAATAGTATTGCCCGGCCAGCCCGCCCGCCCCGTGGCACATGGGCATGCCCCCCAACAAAGATGAAAACACATTCATGACCCCCATGTTAAGCATCAATTTTTCTTCGCTAACAGACTTTTTAGGGAAATAATCGCGTATGAGTGCCGCCGGGGCGATGATCGCATTGGAAATCGAAAGCGGAATCTGTGCGAATCCCGCCAGCAACATGCTCTTCCAAATATCAGCCAGGCGGGGAACGGCAATCACCGGCAGCGTAAGACAGACATCCCAGTGCCTGGGCAAATTGCCCTGCCAGGCAAGGATGACGACACCCAGAATCATCAACACCACTGAAGCGGGTGCATAGCGGTTATTGCGCAGAAGTAACACAACGGCAACTGCTACCAGCCCCAACAGGGGTGCCGGGCGCATCCACTGCAGCGCCTGCCAAAATAGCGTAATACCAAGGGCCAGCTGGATGCCGCGCACAATGTAATCGGGGGTAATGCGCACCAGCCAGCGCAGCAAGCCGGTCAGCGTCAGCAAAATCCACAAGACACCCAAACCCAACCCGGAAGCGTAGATTAAATCGGGCGACCATTTCTGGGTGATGGCAGTAATAGCTACGATCTTTTTCGGCTGCAGCGGCATCGGCAGGCGGTAGATCAAACCCAGGGCAATATTCGTCAGCCCCAGCATAATAAACATACCGGCCGGGTTCAGGCCATTGACGGCAATGTAGCTAACAGCCAGGGGAAACAGGGTGCCAAAATCACCCATGGAGCCCGCCAGCTCGCGCAGGTTAAACTCAAAATCTGGATGATTGGGTTCAACGAAAGTTTGATCGGTCATATACTGAGTTCTTCAGGGTATGAATTATACCAAGAAAACTGTCAGCGACTGGTGAATTTTTTAGTTAAATTTCTTCCAGAAAGCTCATTGCAGGTCAGGTTGGAAGCCCAACCGACATATTGCTTACCTGCTTTCACCTATCATAGTTGACTCACCCTCCAGCCCTGTGCCAACTGGTATAATCCTTGCAAAAATTCCCCGATCAGTACCGTCAAGTTGTTCAGTATCAAACCCAGGTGATTCAAATAGTTGACCAGCCTCAAATCCTGACGGGTGAGCGCATCTTTGTGTAACTCAATCTCAGCCGTTGCACTTAAATACAGGCTTTTGGCAGCTTTAACGGTCATGGTATGAACGTTCTCACTCATCGGCTGAAACATCCAGTAAAATCCACCCGTCAAATCGGGGTCGAGGGGGTTGGCCGTGGTCACGACCTGCTGCTGACCATTCGAAACTACTGCACCTAAAAGCGGCATGCTGGAATGCCGATCATTCACAAAGCCTGCCAGCAGGCCTCCTTCTAACAGGGCACAGGTATGGCTGCCAACCTGGACACGGTCAACCTGCCACCACCACTCGGCATTGGCATTGTAATAATGAAAGCGCACGCGCACATCAGCTTGGTAAGCGACCAGCGCGCTGATGTCCAGCGTTTGATGTGCAGGGCCGCGTTCAGTTTCCGTCTGCCGCAACACCGTCTGCCACGCACCACCCCCAACCGAAACATCCACATCGGCAATTTCATCCAGGTTGCCCGCATAAGTGAAGAAATCCTGGTCAAACGAAAGGATGACCGTCGCTTCATCTGAAAAATCCATCGATGGCGTGATCAGCGAAGTATCCACATCCAACGGGCCGGGGTAATCGGAATCCACCATGGCAAACCCACCTGAGTTACCCGTCAGGTTGCCACGTTCGGTTTCGTTGTCAAAGCCCCAGGTAACACCTGTCCCTGCATGATCCCAAACCTCCCAGCCAGGCGGCAGTTCCCGGCCCTCAAAGTACTCGGACAGTGTGTTCAGCAGGGCGTACCCGGGTGCTTCACACGCATCCGTAATCTCCAGTGCATGTTCTAACGGCACAGCCAGATCATCATAAACAAAGCCCGAGGTCAGCAAAGACTGGTAGCCCGGAACCATCGCGGTGACGTTCAGGTCATACGCCAGGTCGTCATAAAGGTTTACCTGGTACAGCCCATCAAAGGGGTTGCTGTAAAAAACCTCGTGATAACCCTCGGTTTCCACCCGAATATGAGCATACAGCGGGTATCCATGTCCGCTGCCATCGGATACCCTGCCCGTGAGGGTGACAATGTTCGTTTTAGCTATTAAATTAAAGTGCGTGGTACTGGTTTCGCCCGCGACCGGAACCAGCACATCTTCAATCGCCGCCGGGTGAAATCCATAAGCAGACACCCTCAGGACATAAGGGGTTTCACTGTTGATATAAATGCGATAATAACCATTTTCATCGGTCAGCGTGGAACTGGCTAAAAGTGCATCTTCCTGAAAAATAGCCTCAACCAGCGCACCGGCGATCGGCAATTGACCAGCACTGTCAACCACATATCCATCCAAAAAACCGCCGGAACAATATGACCGAGCCGCTTTCACCGCTGCCAGGGCGTCAACCTCACCCCATCCGGTGGCATGGTTAGGAACAAAACCTGGCCCCTCATCACCCTGGCCCGTATCGTAGGGAATCGGGCGGGCGCTGTCCAGGATCAGCCGTTCAGTTGCAGCGGTATCGCCCAGCAGACAGCCTGCCGATCCCCACATCAAAGCCACCAGGCCCGTTACATGCGGCGCAGACATGGAAGTGCCGCTTAAAACTGCGTAAGCGCTGTCATCAACACCCACCGCCGAGAGGATATCCACGCCTGGCGCCACCACCTCTGGCTTGATGGTCGGGTAACTCTGGGAATCATCGGGGGCATCCGTCGGCCCCCAATTGGAATGCGGCACATAAGCACCATCATTCAGGCCGGTGGAGCCAACTGCGGTCACATTATGGGCACGAGCCGGGTTGCCGACAGTGTTCAACCCGGGCGGTGTGCTGTACCCGCAATTGCTGGCGTTCCCGCTGGCAAACACCGGGTAGATACCCGCGGCCACCCAGGCGTCGATCACACCCTGGTACCAGGGGCTATAAACCTGCCCGCAATCACCCCAGGAATTGTTAATCGCCTGTGGTCGCAAGTTCGGATTGGGGTTTTCACCGTTTAAATTGGTAGGCGCGGCCATGAACTGACCGCATTTGATCAGGTCGTGCCCCAGGGCGCGCCCATTCGCACTGATCGCCTTACACGCGATCCAGCTTGCATCCGGTGCCACACCGATCGCATCCCCCGAGCCAACCCCGCCGGCCATAACACCAATCACGTGGCTGCCGTGTCCATGATCATCATAGGGTTCATCCTGGTGATCGACGGCATCCCACCAGTGATAATGATGACTGAAAGTACCTTCGCCCAGGTTGCCACGATATGTGCCCAGTAAAGCCTCATGAGTGAAACGCGCCCCGGTATCGATAGCGCCAAGCACCACGCCGGCGCCCTGATCACCCTGGGCCCAGACCTTATCCGCATTAATTTGAACCAGGTTGGCAGATGCCCCAACAGCTGCCTGTGAATTGGTTTCAGCGGGTATTGAATCAGGCAGTTCTTCTAAAAACACCTGGGGAATCGAGCGGAGCGCTTCGATTTCACCGAAATTCAACAGTCCGGTCAGGGTCTCCGCTGTGGAGGACTGAACGGCGATCACATTCTGGATCCAGAAGGCTTCATAAGGGGCGCCCTGTGCATCCAGGTAGGCGCGCACCTCCGCTTGGGCACTTTCAGAGAGCTTTGTTAGTGTGTCATAAACATACCAACCACGCGCTTCCCACGACATCTCATCAGCCATGCTGAGGTCTGCCTGATCCTCAAAATAAATCAAAAAATCAAGCGGTTCAGAGGTCTTTGACTTGGCCAGTAAGGCCGGATCTACCCAGGGGATATTCTGGTTTCCGTCTTCTGCGTTAACCAACAGATAAGCATTCCCCAAAAAAGTTAGACCGATAATTCCGATCAAAGACAAAATTCCAAATCGCAAAGCCAGTTTATGTTTCATCAGCATATCCAATCTTGAATGGTCGAACCGGGCACGCCGGCCTTTCATCAAAGAATTACACCGATTTCAATAGCAAGATACGTACCAAAAGCAACTTGTGCATTCCAGTCGGCTTTCCTGCTATAATTTGATAAATACAAAGGCGGCCCTTATGACACTCAGAAATTACCTGCAGATATTGGAACAAGCGAAGCAATTGGTCACGGTTCACAAACCAATTTCGAAACACCTGGCTCTATCAGGGCTGTTAAAAGCCCTGGAGCCCGCCCCCGTCCTGTGTGAGCAGGTGCTCGCATCCAAATTCCCGGTGATGGGCAACCTGCTGTGTACCAAAGAGGCCTTCGCCAACTACTTGGACATCCCCGTAAAAGCGATCATCCCCCGCATGATCAGCGCCATCGAAGCGCCAAGCGCGCCCGAAAGGGTGTCGTCCGCCCCCTGCCAGGCGGTAGTCATCGACCAGCCAAACCTGGACGACCTGCCGATTCTATTTCATTGTGAAGGTGACGGCGGGAATTATATCAGCTCGGGTGTGATGATCGCCGGTCATCCCCGCTATGGGCAAAATATGGACTTCCACCGCTGCATGCAGTTTTCCAAAACCGAAATGGCGGTGCGTGTCGTTCAGGGTCGCAATTTTGACGCCTTCTTACGGGATCTGGGACAGGTGGATGTGGCGATCTGCATCGGCGTCGCTCCCAATATTCTGGTAGCCGGGGCCACATCCGTCCAGATTGGCGTCGATGAGCTGGGCATCGCCAATGCCCTGGCGCCTTTCCAGGTGGTGCCAGCGCGCGCATCCAATCTGCTGATCCCGGCTGAGGCCGAGTTTGTGTTGGAGGGTACCGTTTATCGCGACCGCCGACACGCCGAAGGCCCCTTTGTAGACCTGACCGAAACCCAGGATACCATCCGCCAGGAACCCGTATTGGTGGTGAAATGTATCACCCACCGGGAGGATGCAATCTGGCATGCCCTGCTGCCCGGCGGGCTGGAGCATAAGCTCCTCATGGGCATGCCGCGCGAACCGACCATCTTTCGCGAGGTCAACCGCGTGGTGCAATGTCTGGACGTGCACATCAACCCGGGTGGCTCTTCCTGGTTACACGCGATTGTGCAAATTCGCAAACGCACACCCGACGACGGCTTGAAAGCGATCCACGCAGCCCACCAGGGACACAGCTCCTGCAAGCATATTTTCGTGGTCGATGAGGATATTGATATCTATGACCCCTTGGCGGTGGAGTGGGCCCTGGCCACCCGCTTCCAGGCCGACCGCGACCTGGTGTGGCTCGGTCGCGAGCGCGGCTCCTCGCTAGACCCCAGCGCAGAACCCACGACCCATGCAACCTGCAAAGTTGGCTTTGACCTGACTGCTCCCATAGATCTCGCCAGGAAAACCTTTGTGAAGGTTCCCTTTCCGCAGGTGGACCCGGGACAGTATGATGTTGGATAAACTGGCAGGCGTTGAGTAAAATTTGTTCAATTAGGCAATTCAGAAACTTGGAGGCAAACATGAAATTCAAGAATTTTCTTAGTTTTGAACGGATGATCACTCCGGTGATTATTAAAGTTTTGTTTTACATCGGGTTGATCAGCAGTCTTATCGGTGGGATTGCTGTTTTTATTGTGGGTGTAATTGCCGGATTTTCGGACGGTGGGGTTGGCGCTATCCTGTTTGGTTTGATCGGCGGCCTGATTGGCGGCCTCATCACCGCAATTTTAGGCATGCTGGTTGCCCGTATTTACGCCGAACTGCTGATCTTGTTCTTCCGCATCAACGAGACCCTGACAGATATCAAAGGTTTATTGCAGAAAAATTAAGCTGAGCCCTTGGGCGTTAAGAATCGGGAAGCAGGTACCAGGAATCAGGAAAGTAAGCATCAATTTCCTGGTTCTTCAATACCCAATGCTTGATACCCGCTAACCGCCCCAGCTTATAATGACAAGCCGCTAACAATTGACCGCCAGGCCGGTTTGGAGTATTCTGCAATTTATGAATATGCATGCCACCGCGCTGGCCCATCCTAATATCGCCTTCATTAAATTCTGGGGGCTGGCTGATGAAGCCCGCCGTATCCCCGCGAACAATTCCCTTTCAATGAACATCGGCTGCTTGGCCACCAAAACCAGCGTAACCTTTGACCCCGCGCTAAAGGCAGACGTGCTGACCCTCAACGATGAGCTGGTATCGGGCGACGGATTAGCGCGCGTGCAAAGGTTCATGGACCGCATCCGGCATATGGCCGAAAAAGACCTGTACGCACACATCACCAGCACGAACAACTTCCCCATCGGCGCTGGCCTGGCCTCCTCGGCTGCGGGGTTTGCCGCGCTAACGCTGGCGGGGACGGTCGCGCTGGGCCTCTCTCTTTCTGAAAAAGCGCTTTCTGCGCTGGCCCGTTTCGGCTCTGGCTCAGCCTGCCGCTCTATCCCGGGTGGGTTCGTTGAATGGGTGGTCGACCCCCTTACGGGCGAGACCTACGCACAATCGATTGCCCCCGCGGATCACTGGGAGCTGGTGGACTGCATCGCCATCCTCAACCAGGACCATAAACCGGTCGGGTCGGAAATGGGTATGCGCAGTGCGGCATCCAGTCCGCTGCAAGCAGCGCGGGTTGCCGATGCAAAGCGCCGTTTCTCGCGCTGCCGCACAGCAATCCTTTCGCGCGATTTTGCTGCCCTATCTCAAATCACCGAACTGGATAGCAACCTGATGCACGCCGTGATGATGACCTCCAACCCACCCCTGTATTACTGGCGCCCCGGGTCGCTGGCGATCATGCAGGCGGTCAAAGCCTGGCAGGCAGAAGGGCTGCCGGTCACCTTTACCCTGGATGCCGGCCCGAATGTGCACCTGATCACAACCCGGGCCAGCGTGGATGAGGTCTTACACCGTTTGCGCCAGTTTCCCGAGGTCATCGATATACGCAGCGGCATTCCCGCAGGCCCGGCGCGCCTGCTGGAGCAGGACTCACCATCCCGGACGGTGCAGGTATAATTATTAATTAATCAATCGATTCAAAACAACACCCACGCAGCCCATTCTGTGTGGGTTCTTGAGGACAATATGAGTGCGTTATTAATCATTTTACAGGTTGTAGTCGTCATCGGCTTATTGGTTTTCTTCCACGAGCTAGGCCATTTCCTGGCCGCTCGGGCGGTCGGTGTGCCGATTGAAGAATTTGGTTTTGGCTACCCGCCGCGGCTGGCGAAGATCGCCACCTGGCAGGGCACCGAGATCACCCTCAACTGGATTCCTTTTGGCGGGTTTGTCCGTCCCAAGGGTGAGGCTGACGAAACCATTGAAGATGGCATGGCCGCAGCTCCGGCCTGGAAACGCCTGGTCATCGCCGCCGCCGGACCGTTGATGAACTTTCTAATCGGCCTGATCATCCTGGTTGTGATTTACAGCGCCATGGGCATTCCAGCCTCAGACCAGGCCATGATCTCTCAGGTGGCGCTCGATTCGCCAGCCCTGCAGGCAGGCCTGCTCCCCGGTGACATCGTCACCCATGTGGATAATGAACCGATTGAGGATATTGACCATCTGATCCGCATAATTACTGAACGAGCAGGTATGCCGGTGATGCTGACCGTTTTACGCGGCGAGCAGACGGAAACCCTGACCCTGACCCCGCGGCTGAACCCGCCCCCGGGCGAGGGCGCCATGGGCGTAGGCTTGAGCAACCCCTTAAAACCCACCCCCTTTATCCAATCAGTGGAGTATGCCTTCAAAGCCACGGGACTCATCATTCGCGAGACGCTTTTACTGCCCGGCAAGTTGATCCGCGGCACCGTCGACCCCGCCCTGGCGCGCCCGGTGGGTTATAAAGGCATTTATGACATTTACAGCCAGGCGGTTGAGATGGACCAGGAAACTGAGCTGGTCACCGCCGAGCCGCTGCCCATTTTCACTCTGTCGATCGTCGCCAATATCTCACTCGCCCTGGGGATTACCAACCTCCTGCCCATCCCCGCCCTGGATGGCGGACGCATTTTGTTTACACTGCCAGAGTTGATCCTGCGCAAACGCATTCCCCAGAAATGGGAAAATGTCGTCAACACAGCCAGTTTTCTGCTGCTGATTATGCTGATGGTCGTGATCACCGTGCTGGATTTCACCAACCCCGTTGTGCTGCCCTGATCTGCTGGTTGAAAGGAAAGCCCAATGCCTACAAATCATCAACATTCCTATTCTTTTGACGCCGTCAAAGCCGCGCTGCTTGATACCACCGCGCCCTTTCCACCGGCGATGATCTACTTTTTCTCCGATATCACCGGTGAAGACTTGGACCGGCTGAAAGCAGTCTGGCCCCAGGTGAGCATCGAGCGGCGCCGGGGCTTACTGGAAGATATGGAAACCCTGGCAGAAGGCGACACCCTGCTGAACTTTGACCCGGTGGCGATAATGTGCCTGGAAGACCCTGACCCGGTGGCGCGCGCCACCGCCATCCGCGCTTTGTGGCAATCTGACCAAGAGGACCTAGTGCCCCTGCTGGTGAAACGCCTGCAGGAGGACCCGGAGGCAGTCGTGCGCACCGCGGCTGCTACCGCGCTGGGTACCTTCGTCGAGCTGGGTGAACTGGATGAAATCAAAGCAGAGACGTATCAGCAGGTGGTGGCGTGCCTGATCAAGGCGCACCTCGACGCCAAGGATACGCTGGTCTGCCGGCGCGCGCTGGAATCCCTCGGTTTTGCCAGCCACCCGGACGTGCAGGACTTTATCCGTCGCGCGTATGAATCCAATGATGATGAATGGCTGCAAAGCGCCCTGTTTGCCATGGGCCGCTCTTACGATCAGCAGTGGATCGACCTGGTCCTGCACATGTTTGAGCATCCTGATCCCCAGGTGCGTTATGAAGCGATACGCGCCGCCGGCGAGCTGGAAGCCAAAGCAGCGCGCGAGCTGATCTTTGACATTCTGGAAGAGGGCACCGACGACGAGGACCTCTATGACGCAGCCCTGTGGGCGCTTTCAAAAATTGGGGGCGAGGGCGTGCGCGAGCTGATCGAATCTGCTCTGGAAGACACCGAAGATATGGATGAAACCCTGTTTTTGGAAGAAGCCCTGGAAAACCTGACCTTTACCGAGCAGGTTGGCGAGCTTGATCTGATGCGCTTTGACGATGAAGACCTTGATGATTGGTTGGATGATGACGCGGCAGTTTTTTAACCGCTTGATGGCTTGTTAACACTTCCATTGGTGATGCCTATGACCGAGCAAAACACCCAGCGCTTACACGCCCATGTGGAAGGTCACGTCCAGGGGGTCGGTTTTCGCTATTTTGTCCTGCGGGAAGCTCAAGCGTTGGCGCTGACCGGCTGGGTGCGCAACCGTTTCGACGGCCGTGTGGAGGTCGTGGCCGAGGGGGGGCTGACCGACCTGAACCGCCTGCTGGCCGAATTGCGCAAAGGCCCACTCAGCTCGGAGGTCTGGGCTGTGGATTATAAATTTGAAACCGCCCGGGGGGATTTTGACCGTTTCAACCTGTTAATGACCGGTTGAACCGTCAGAACACCGCTTTTTTTTGACCACCCACGCGTTTAAACATCCCCGCCGGCCAGTACCTGCACCTTTTTCCAGGGTGGCAGGTCAGATTCATCCGCCAGCAGGGCCCGCAGTTCAAAAACCTGGTCGCGCAACAGGGCCGCCTGCTCAAATTCCAGTTCCCGTGCGGCGGCTTTCATTTGCTGTTCCAGTTCGTTAATCATTTTACGCAGCTCTTTTTGCTCCAGCCGGCTGGCCTTGCCGCGCAGGGGTTCCCCTGCATCAACATCTACAGTGCGCGTCAGGCGGTCCGTCAGGTCGCGCACAGCCTTGACCACACTGGCTGGCTCGATGTGATGCTCCACGTTATAGGCCACCTGGATCGCCCGGCGGCGATTGGTCTCATCGATGGCGTGGCGCATGGCCTCGGTGACCGCATCGGCGTACATGATCACCTGCCCGTGCAAGTGCCGGGCTGCCCGGCCGATCGTCTGGATCAGGGCGGTATCCGAGCGCAGGAAGCCCTGCTTATCGGCATCTAAAATCGCCACCAGCGAGACTTCCGGCAGATCCAACCCCTCGCGCAAAAGGTTGATCCCTACCACCACATCGAACACGCCCAAACGCAGGTCTCGCAGGATGCCCACCCGTTCCAAGGTGTCGATTTCAGAGTGCAGGTAGTGCACCTTCAACCCCAGTTCCATCAGGTAATCCGCCAGGTCCTCCGCCATACGCTTGGTAAGCGTGGTGATCAGCACACGCTCGCCCACCGCCACCCGGCGGTTGATCTCGCCCACCAGGTCATCAATCTGACCCTCCGTCGGGCGCACGTTGATCTCGGGGTCAACCAGCCCTGTCGGGCGAATGATTTGTTCCACCACCTGCTCGGCAATAGCAAGCTCGTAGGTGGCGGGCGTGGCCGAGGTGTACAGGGTGATGCCCATTTGCTGCTTGAATTCCTCGAACTTCAGCGGGCGGTTATCCAGCGCCGAGGGCAGGCGGAAGCCATAATCGATCAGCACCTGCTTGCGCGAGCGGTCGCCGTTATACATGCCGCGGATTTGTGGGATCATCATGTGCGATTCGTCGATCACCAGCAAATACTCCTTGGGCAAAAAGTCAATCAGCGTCCAGGGCGCCGACCCGGCAGCCCGGCCGTCGATGTGCCGCGAGTAATTCTCGATCCCCGAACAATAGCCCACGGCGCGCATCATTTCCAGGTCGTAGCGGGTGCGCTGTTCCAGGCGCTGGGCTTCCAATAACTGCTCCCGGGAGCGCAGTTCTGCCAGGCGCTCATCTAACTCGTTTTCAATGTTCACCATGGCCTGCACCATGCGTTCATCCTCGGCGATATAGTGCTTGGCGGGGTAAATTTCCACCGTGTCGTGGGTTCCAAAGATCTCGCCGGTGAGGGGGTTGACGGTGATGATGCGCTCCACCTCGTCGCCAAAAAAGCTGATCCGAAAGGCCCGCGTATCATCGTATGCGGGCAGCACTTCCAGCGTGTCGCCGCGCACGCGAAACACACCAGGTTTCAACTCGAAGTCGTTGCGGACATACTGGCTTTCCACCAGGCGCCGCAGCAGGGCATTGCGCCGGTAAATTTGCCCCACCTCCAGGTGCACAACGGTGTCGTGGTAAGCTTCGGGGTCGCCCAGCCCATAGATGGCCGACACCGAGGCAACGATGATCACATCCTTGCGCGAGAGCAGCGCGGTGGTGGCCGCCAGGCGCAGACGGTCGATCTCCTCGTTGATTGAGGTTTCTTTTTCAATGTACAGGTCGCGCTGCGGCACATAGGCCTCGGGCTGGTAGTAATCGTAATAAGAGACGAAGTATTCCACCGCGTTGTGGGGGAAGAATTCCTTAAATTCGGCATACAACTGGGCGCCGAGGGTCTTGTTATGGGCCAGCACCAGTGTGGGCAGCTGCACCTGCTGGATCACATTGGCGATGGTGAAGGTTTTGCCCGTGCCGGTGGCGCCCAGCAGCACCTGGTGACGCAAGCCGCGCTGAATCCCCGCCACCACTTCGGCAATCGCCTGGGGCTGGTCGCCGGTGGGTTGAAAAGGGGCATGGAGTTCAAAAGGCATGGGGGTTTCCTGGGCATGGGTTGGTTAATCTGCACACAGGATTTTACCCTAATTTTATGCCTTGCGGCGCGCGGCTGATGGGAATTGCCATCGGGATAAAAAATGAAGTAAACTTAAGTTAAATTCATCACCGGAAGATCAGGACCATATCCATGGGCTACATCGAAAAAATAATCGCCATACTCACAGAGATCAAAACCCAGGAAGCAACTGCGCTCAACAGCGCAGCCAAAGCCTGTGCCGCGTCCATTCAGGCCGGGCGGGCGGTGCTGATGTTTGGCGCCGGCCACAGCGCCCTGCCGGCGCAAGAGGCGTTCCCGCGCATCGGCAGCATCCCCGGCTTTGTGCAGATCACCGAACCCGCACTGGGTTTTAATGGGTTTGTCACCGGCAAGGGCGGTCAAAAGCAAATGTCCTTCCTCGAGGGAACGGCCGGCTTTGCCGAAGTGATCCTTTCCAATTACGCGCTCACACCACAGGATACGTTGATTGTGTTTTCTAACAGCGGGATCAACGCCCTGCCGGTGGAGTTGTGCTGGCTGGCCAAACAGCAGGGGCTCACCACCATCAGCATCGGTTCCACCGCCCACTCCCTGGCCAATCAACCCAAAAACCCGCTGGGCAAACGCTTGCTGGAGGTGGCAGATCTTCATATCGACAACCACACCCCCGTTGGCGATACGCTGATCACGCTGGAAGATGGCGCCCAAATCGGCGGCAGCTCTACCATTGCCAGTATGCTGGTGATGAACGCCGTCGTGGTGGCAACCATCCAAATCCTGCGCACCGCCGGGGTGGACTGCCCGGTTTATCCGAGCCACAACGTTTCGGAAGACCTGTCATCCGTCCACGCCCAGGAAGAAGCCCTGTTTGAATTTCACAAACGACTGCTTGCAAAACTATAGGAGGCAAACATGAAATTATGGCTGGCCAGTGCCAACCCCCAACGCGTGCAGACCTGCCTGGCCTACGGCGTTTTTACCGGTGTGATCACCAACCCGCACGTGGTCGCCCAGGAAGGCCGGGATCCTAAACAGATCTTCGCCGACCTGTGTCAATTGGCGCCCGCGGCTTACTACCAGTTGCAGGCCGGGACGGTTGAGGCGATGCAGCGCGAAGCGGAGACCATGCTGGCTATCGACCCGGAGCGCATGCGCATTAAAGTGCCGGCCACCCGCAACGGGCTGGCCGTCATCCGCCGCCTGAGCGACCAGGGCCTGCCTGTCATGGCGACTGCCGTCCCCACCAACACCTGGATGGTACTGGCTGTGGCCGCCGGCGCGGTGGCGGTAGCGCCCTACAGCGGCATGCTCCAGCGACGCCACATCCTGCCCAAAATGGAGGGCGTCTTCGCCATGCAGGCCATCATCGACCGGCAAAACTACCCGGTTGAACTGTGTACCGGCATTTACGACGCCACCGAAATTGCCCAGTACGCCGCCCGGGGGGTGAAATCGGCCTTCCTCTGGGATAAGGATGTGGAAACCTTTCTGACGCAGGAACTGGCCGACGAAGCCGCCGCCAACTTCAACAGCGACTGGGCGCAGATGAACGCGTATTAATTAATCAACCGCCCGGCAGGGGGCCTGGGCCGGGCTTTTTTACCCGATGCGCCGATTCTGGCGCGCTTAGCCCTGGAAATTCACGCGGGCCAGGCGCACAATTTCACCGCTCAGTATGGTATAATCTTTTTCCGTAAAGCAGGGCCCGTAGCTCAGCGGCAGAGCAGGCGGCTCTTAACCGCTTGGTCGTAGGTTCGAATCCTACCGGGCCCATGGGAAACTCCTTGTTTTTAAAATTTTCAATCCAGCCGGGTTTTTTCCGTTATAATCTCTGTTAAGAGGTTTTTTTATTTTAATTTCATCCACAGGTCGAGGGAGTTTTTTATGGCAAGCCACACCAACAACGCCGCCGAGCCGATCGAAAAACAACTCTGGAAGGCTGCTGATAAACTGCGGAAAAACATCGACGCGGCTGAATATAAACACGTAGTGTTGGGCCTGATTTTTTTACGCTATATCTCGGAGGCTTTCGAAGCCTTACACGCCCGGCTGAAAAGCGGCCGCGGCGAGTACGAGGACGCCGACCCCGAAGACCGGGATGAGTATCGCGCGGAAAATGTGTTCTTTGTGCCTACCACCGCCCGCTGGTCCTATTTGCAAGCCCGGGCCAAGCAACCAGAAATTGGCAAGGACATCGACGAGGCCATGGATGCCATCGAAAAAGAGAACCCCTCGCTAAGGGGCGTTTTGCCCAAGGTGTATGCCCGGGGCAACCTGGACCCAACCAGTTTGGGCGAATTAATTGACCTGATGAGCAATATCGCCCTGGACGCAGCCCAACAGCACAACGCAGACCTGCTGGGGCATGTGTTTGAATACTTCCTGGGTGAATTCGCCCTGCAAGAAGGGAAAAAAGGCGGGCAGTTCTATACCCCCCGGCCCGTGGTGCGGCTGCTGGTGGAGATGCTGGAACCCTTTGAGGGCCGCGTTTTCGACCCTTGCTGCGGGTCGGGCGGGATGTTTGTTCAATCGGAAGCCTTCGTCCTCAGCCACCAGGGCAGAATTAACCAGATTTCAATCTACGGGCAGGAGAGCAACCTGACCACCTGGCGCCTGGCGAAAATGAACCTGGCCATCCGCGGCATCGATTCCTCGCAGATCCGCTGGAACAACGAGGGTTCATTCCTCAACGACGCCCATAAAGACCTGAAAGCCGATTATGTGATGGCCAACCCGCCCTTCAACGACAGCGACTGGGGCGGCGACCTGCTGCGCCGCGACGGCCGCTGGCAATACGGTACACCGCCCGAGGGCAACGCCAACTTCGCCTGGATTCAGCATTTTGTGTACCACCTGAGCCCGCGCGGGCAGGCTGGCTTTGTGCTGGCCAAGGGCGCGCTTACCTCGCAAACCTCGGGCGAGGGCGAGATCCGCCGGGCGCTGATCGAAGCCCGCCTGGTGGATTGCATCGTCAACCTGCCGGCCAAACTCTTCCTGAATACCCAGATCCCGGCCTCGCTGTGGTTCTTAAGCCGCGACAAAGCCAACGGCTGGTTTCGCAACCGCCGGGATGAAATCCTGTTTATCGACGCCCGCGAGGTGGGCTACATGCTCAACCGGCGCACGCGCAGCTTTTCAGACGCAGATATTGCCAGGATCGCCAGCACCTACCACAACTGGCGCAATATGGACGGCGCCTACGAAGACGTGCCCGGCTTTTGCAAATCTGCCACCGTGGCAGACGTACAGGAAAAAGCCTATGTGCTCACCCCCGGGCGCTATGTGGGGCTGCCCGAGGAGGAGGATGACTTTGAGTTCACGGAACGCTTCACTGCCCTCAAAGCCGAATTTGAAAGACAGCTGGAAGAGGAAAACCGCTTGAACGTACTGATTATTGAAAAGTTGGGAAAGATAGAAGGAAATGACTGAAAATCAACGCGCCCAGCTTTATTTTGTTGATGAAGCTGGAGATTCGACGATATTTTCCCGGACAGGGAAAATAATCATTGGCTGTGAAGGGTGTTCAAGATTTTTTATTTTAGGGCTATTGGAGGTGAGTAATTTAGATTCTTTAAATACCGATCTTAAACAACTTAGAGCAAATCTTTTATCTGACCCATATTTTAAAGGCGTTCCATCAATGCAACCAGAAGCTCGAAAAACTGCGCTTGCTTTTCATGCAAAAGATGATATCCCCGAAGTTCGCCGGGAGGTTTTTAAACTTCTCTGTGATCGGGATGACTTGCGCTTCTTTGCGGTTGTTTCGGACAAGTTCAGTACTTTATCCTATATTAAAAACAGACAATCTGCTGATTTGCAATATCATTACAGAAAAAATGAAGACTATGATTTTCTGGTTCGACGCATCTTCAAAGAGCGTTTACATCAATCTAATGCTTATCAAATTGTGTTTGCTAAGCGCGGAAACCGTGAACGAGATCGCATTTTGCAACAGCAGTTAGAAATTTCTCGTAGTAGGCACACAAAAGCCACTGACGATCCCCCTGCTATGCAAGTAAGCTCCGGGTTACCCAAAGATCATCCTGGCTTGCAGGCCACGGATTATTTTTTATGGGCGTTGCAACGGCTTTACGAACGACACGAGGATCGTTTTCTGGTTCCACTCTGGCAACGTTTCAGACTTGTGATGGATATCCACGATACAAGAAACCACAATTATGGTGAGTATTATCACAAACGCAATCCGCTCACTTGGGATAAGATTAAAGGAAGAATGTGAGACAGAAAAAGCCACCGGATATAGGGTTTCCTGACCGCAGCCTGGAAACCACACGGCATGGAGCCGAATTTTGTCCGCTGGCAACTATAGTATGACATATTTTCTACCGGTTGTCAACCTCGAGTTGCGCGAGCAGATAGGTAGTAGGTGTTTTGAAAGTAATCTGTGAATGAGAAGTAAAAGAACTGGTTGAACAGACAGAAGGAGAAAGCCGCCTGAACGCCCTCACGATCGAGAGTTTAGAGAAAGTGAAGTTGAATGTGTAAGTGGAGAGAAATTACTCTTGTAGATTATATAAAAACAAACGATGAGAGTATTTCACATACCTATCCTTACGAAAGGATACTGTATTTAGACACAGGCTCGATAACATCTGGAAGGATCCAGAAATTACAAGAGATGGACCTTTCAAATGCACCTTCAAGGGCTAAACGCTTAGTTTGTGAAAATGATATCATTTATTCTGCTGTGCGACCGAATCAGAGGCATTTTGGATTTATAAAAAATCCTCAAAGCAATCTTGTGGTATCAACTGGTTTTATTGTCATATCTTGTGTTTCGTCACAATTGTTTCCAAAGTATCTCTACTATTACCTTACGTCTGATCGCTCTATAGAATATTTACATTCCATCGCAGAAGGCTCTACATCAGCTTATCCATCCCTGAAACCAACAGATATTGAGTCTTTGAAAATTATTCTCCCCCCACTTGCTGAACAGCGCGCCATTGCCGATGTTCTCTCCGCCCTCGATGACAAGATTGACCTGCTGCACCGCCAGAACCAGACCCTGGAAGCCCTGGCGCAAACCCTCTTCCGTCAGTGGTTCATCGAAGAAGCCGAGGACGATTGGGAGGAGGGCACTTTGGGGGATTTGGTTGAATTTCATTATGGCAAAGGATTGCCACAATCAAATAGATCAGGTTCAGGTTATCCTGTTGTAGGGTCTAGTGGAATTATTGATTTTCACTCAGAATTTTTAGTTGATGGACCTGGAATTGTCACAGGAAGAAAAGGGTCTTTAGGGAAAGTTATATATATTTTTGAAAATTTTTATCCGATTGATACAACTTTTTATGTAAAAACAATAAAAGACAGCCCAAACCTTTACTTTGAATACTGTCTTCTAAATTCTATAGGCTTTGAGAACATGAATACAGATAGCGCAGTCCCAGGATTAAACAGAACGAATGCATTATCGGTGGAAACAAATATCCCATCCCAACAAAATATCACAAGGTTTAATAATCTTGTTCATCCAGCATTCCAAAAAATAAAATCAAATACATCTCAAATTCAGACATTGGAAAAAATACGTGAAACATTACTTCCTAAATTGATGAGTGGTGAGGTGCGGGTGAGGTAATGAAAGAAACGCAACCAGAGGTTGAAGAATGGTAAACATTTATCACATTACTCACATAACCAATTTGCCAAGCATTATTGAGGCTGGGGGGTTGTGGTGTGATGCTAAAGTGAATTCTGGCGAAGTTTCTGCCATGGGAATTGCACATAAGCACATCAAAGAACGGCGGCGCAGAAGGAATGTTGATCTGGCTCCTGGGGGAAATCTCTGTGATTATGTTCCTTTTTATTTTGCACCGCGTTCTCCAATGTTGTATTCAATTCATCAAGGGTACGTTGAAGGTTACCATGGCGGCCAGGATGACATCCTTCATCTTGAAGCTCAAATAGAGCAAATCATTCAACGTGAACTGCCCTTTGTTTTTTCAGATGGGCATGCAGAAATGAGTCTGAGTAAATTTTTCAATGACCCTAAGGACCTAAGGGAGATCGATTGGGGGCTGATGAAATCAACTTACTGGAATGATACACAGGATGAATCTGATCGGAAGAGAAAAAGACAAGCTGAATTTCTGATTCACACTTTCTTTCCCTGGGAACTTGTCACAAAAATTGGTGTCAGGTTGCTCAAGACTCAAACTCAAGTTCAGGATATAATAGAACAAAAGAGCAAAGATCACCGCCCTATTATTGAAATAAAACGTGAATGGTATTATTAAGTCTGAGGAGACATCAGATGATTA
>JAAYKH010000031.1 GCA_012522475.1 Chloroflexota bacterium
GTACACAACACCTTACTATTGCACAAAGCCAAAATCATCCTGAGTGCAATCAAGAAGGCAGAGCTACCTGTGATCGGGCTCAAAGGTCTTTACTTGCTTGACAATATCATCTCTAATATTGCTTTACGGGCATGGTTGATCTGGATTTCTTAATCAAAAGAAAAGATATTCCCGCAGTGCAGGACCATTTGCGCGCTTTAGGGTTTCGGTCGAGCACGTACTTCAACCATGAAGATCACAATATAGACGTCAAACACGCCCCACCCATGATCGGCCTAAAAGGGTATTACGTAGAACTGCACTGGTCGATTGTTGAGGGCGATTGGCCCTTTAACGTCGATGAGCATGGTCTATGGCAGCGAGCGGTGCCAGCCAGCATGGCCAGTGTGGACGCACTGGCGTTGAGCGTCGAAGACTTGCTGCTGCACCTATGTATCCATTTTACCTACCAGCGCCGCCTCAGAAACGGGCTGCGCGGTCTTTTTGATTTCATAGTGATCCTCAATGCCCATCAATGGGACATCGATTGGGAAATGCTTTTCCAGTGGGCACAAGAATAGCGTGTTGAGCGCATCGTTGCCCTCACCTTTGCTTTACTGGCTGATTTGTTTGGCGAAAACATCCCCCGCCACGGACTTGCACACCTCAAATCTGAGGTGATTTCGCCCGCTTTGCTGGCTGCTGCAAAAGCACAGATGTTCCCGGCGGCACAGGAAACCCAAACAGCAATCACCCCGGACCTGGCCAGGCTCTCCTCGACCTCCGGAATTATCAACAAACTCAAACTGGTCTTGCAGCGCATATGCATCCCCAGGTCGGTCATGGCACGTTTGTACAATGTTCCCCCGACGTCCGTCAAAATTTATTGGTTTTATCCGGTACGTTTCACACACCTCTTTTCAACTTATGCCCGCACCGCATGGCAAATCCTGTCCAATCGCCGGGCGATAAATCCCATCCTTGGCTATGAGAAAGTCAATCAAGAGCTTAGAAACTGGATGGAAGGACGATAATCTATGCGAAGTATTCAGCGCGTCTCGTTTGCTATCACTTTCCTGCCATTGGCGATACCTCACCATCACTCGTCACCCGCTCCTTCTTGATCAGGTTGCAAAAAACCACTCATTGGCAGGCACGAATTTCTGCGATATAATGATTCTTGGTTACAAAATAGTGTAATTAGTGCAACCTTGCAAATTATAAAAGAAATAGAATTCAAAATCCTTTAATAAAACGACTTGGTGCAAAGAATATATTGGGTTTGCTAGTTAATCAACCACATAAACCTGCATCTGGAGCATAACGCATGGATTTTCGACAATTATTAATCATCGCAAAACGCTGATACTGGTTACTTGTCTTAGTGACCCTCATCGCAGCCGCGAGACGTCCATGTACCAGGCGAACACGCGTTTCGTGATCTTAAGGGCAGTCACCACAGCCTATGACTACTACGCTTATATCGATTATCAACAGCAAATTCAAACTTATACCAAGCTGCTTTCCACAGACGCGCTTTTGGGTCAGGCATCCGAGACACTGGGATATTCTGTCCGCGGTGTTTTAGCCAATGCGTCACAAATCGGCGACATGCAATTCGTACGCCTCTCGGTCACCCATTCCGACGCTGTAAAAGCAGCCGAGATTGCCAATGTCCTGGTCAAAGTGCTCATCGATCAAAACGAGCAGTTGCAGTCCGTGCGCTATGAAGCCACCGAACGCAATTTGCAGCAGCGCGTAGATCAAGCCCTGGAAGAAATTGAGCTTTTACAATCCAAAATTGATCAGTTGTCCTCAGTGTCCGTAAAAGAACAGCTCGAGCAGGTAGAAAGTGAGATCACTGAACTCCAGGATCAAATCATCAATTTAGAGACTCAGATCAACGATCTGGACACGCAGATAAAAGCGTTCACCTCCTTACTTGCCACCGAAGAACAAATAGCACAGCATGAAACCAACCAAGCGCAATTAGCCGAACTGAAAGCCCAGTTAAATCAGCTCACTCCAGTACTGTCTTTATATCAACAAATCTATACCAACCTGACGGTATTGGGACGATCACCCGACAACTCACTAAGCAGTTCCATCGAGCTTTCACAATTGCAAACTAACCTGAATTTATATCAGCAAATCTATGTGAACAGTATCAGCAGCCTCGAAGCCTTAAATCTGGCTCGTGCCCAAAATGCGCCCAATGTCATTCAAGTTGAACCAACCCGAGTGCCACGCAGCCCAATTTCGCCTCGGCCTTTTCAAACAGCCGCCCTGTTTGGCGTCATTAGCTTGCTGGCTATAAGCATGATTGTTTTTCTGGTTGAATACCTGGATGACACAATTAAAACCCTTGAAGATGTGAAGCAGGTGCTTGGTCTGCCTGTTATTGGTCTGGTGGCAGATATGGATTCAGGGCGCAGTACACATAAAAACCGAAATAAAGGGAGCTTCGTAGCCAAACAGCCACGCTCCCCCATTTCTAAAGCCTTTCGTTCCATGCGTACCAGCCTGGAATTTTTCAGCGTTGACCAAAAATTGCAAACGATTGTCGTCACCAGTTCTGGGCCGGAGGAGGGGAAAACCACCATCGCCTCAAATCTGGCTGTCATCCTGTCTGGGAGCAATAAAAGTGTGCTTTTGATGGACGCGGATCTGCGCCGCCCCAATGTTCATCAGCGCTTAAACATCTCCAATCGAGCGGGGCTTTCAGATCTGCTCCGCGGAAAGCTGAAACTGGAGGATGTCCTTCAAATAGCCACCGAAATTCCTTTTCTGAACGTGATTACCTCAGGCGGTCTGCCGCCCAATCCATCTGAATTGCTGGGCAGCCAGAGGATGGAAAAGATCCTGACAGATTTACGGGCATGCTTTGATATGATTGTGATTGACACACCCCCTGCAATTGTTACTGATGCACAAATTCTCGCCTCTAAAACTGACGGTCTGATTTATGTAATCCGTCCCGGAAAAACTCGTGCATTGATCGCAAAAACACCCCTTGAAGAATTTAATCGGGTGGGCGTCAATTTGCTTGGCGTCGTTATGAACCGTATCCCACACAACCGCGGTTATTATTACGGTGGCTTTGAATATTATTCACCGACGATTTATGGCAGCGAAAAGTATTATATGGATGGGCAGAGTGAAGATTTGTTTATCCCCCTGCAAGAAATCGAAACAGACACTGATGAATAATTAGTTTGTCTGATGGTTAACAATTAATTTCCTTTGAAAAGAAAAAATACGGATTACTATATGCACGCCAGTTATCCAGATCAACTGAATGCCCACTGTCAGAATAGCTGCCCCAAATTAGGGCTCAAAGGCGGCCCCGCATCATTTTCTACCTTCCCCTCAAAGCTAAATGGTTGCACTCACGTGTATCCTATGGAGACTCCATCCTTCGAGCATCAATGGCGATATTGTTTGCAGAATGATTATCCCCAATGCCCGATCTACAAATCCGCGCCCGGGGATAAAATGCCCAAGGAGATTTTACTCAAATACAAAGGTTCAGCCCCAAGAAAACGTTATCTGATCATCGGCGCCAGTATTTGCTTTGTAGTCATTACACTTCTCATATTTTTTCGATTCAGGGTGCCGGGTTTTATTGAAACGAATCTGGCATTCACGCCCACTTCAACAGAAATACTCCGTCCAACAATGACTCCAACGTCAGCAACTGAAAACCTTACAGGATTACCAAACTTCCAAAGCCCAACAAAGCCAACTGCAACAGAAACACAAATTTCACCAACCCCAACCCAAACAAATGTCATTTTTGCTTTAGATACACCGATTGGTGATGAACAATTTTTTGTCATTCATCGTGTGGCTGAAGGTGAAACCCTTCAATTATTTGCCAATAAATATCACACAAGCGTTGAAGCAATCACCGCCATTAATTTTGACCTGATTGTTCCACTCTGGTCCAATTGGTTGGTAATCATCCCGGTAAATACGACCGACGTCAGCGAGCTGCCTTTATTCGAAGCTCACCAGGTCGAAGAGGGAAAGATCTCAATTCAGGATTTGGCAAACCAGCTTTCCGCCTCTCTTGAAGAGATGCTACGGTATAACAATTTAGACGTTGACTACATTTTAAAAAGAGGGGACTGGTTGTTGGTCCCCAGGAAAAGACCACAACCCTGAGACAGCAAGCGATTAGCTAACATAAATAATCATTGCCAACATTCTGGCTTAGAGGCGTGCTGTCTTTTTTTTAATTAAGTTGTTAACGGCTCATCAAACACAAATGCTGAAAATCACACTTCTCAATGCAATACCAGCACATAAAGTATCACGCATCAGCCTTATTTAATGAGTCACAAATAATTGTTTGTTATTTACTGCAATTGATTCCTGTTGGCATTGTCAATGCGATCAACCTTCCAGTAAATTCAAACAGATAAACTTCGTCAAAAAGTGCTGGCCGTGTAGCTCTAAGTTGAAGCTTTAGAAATCAGCCGGTACAATCAAATTCAACTCGAGCGCCTTCTCCTAAAGGGCGTGTAAGTTTTTGTTTCAAGACATTACATGATCTCATTTTTTTAGGTTTATTGCCCAATGCTATCAATTCTATTTATCTGTACAGCAAACCGTTTTCGTTCTCCCATTGCCGCGATTTATTTTGCGCGGTCTGTCGTCCGAAATGGCGACGACAGTCACATCAGTGTCTCCAGTGCTGGTACCTGGACGACATACGGTCAACCAGTCACCCCAGAAGCCTTAACTCAAGCTGAAAGGTATTCGCTAAACCTATCCTTGCATAAATCGAGGCCAATTACAAAGGAAATCCTCGCCCAGGCAGATCTGATTCTTGTTATGGAGAACAACCAGAAAGAAGCACTTCACCAGGAATTTCCAATCTTTGCAGATCGGATTTGTCTTCTGACAGAAGTTGTCAATGGAAAGCCGGATGACGTCCCTGACCCTTATGTTACTGAGGAAGATCCAGCCATCATCGCCGCTGAAATCATCGCATTAATCGATCATGGCTATGAACGAATCGTTCAATTTGCACTGCGAAGCAAAAACAAAAATAAACCTGACGCTCAGTATTAATACCTCTTATTGAATTTAAAATCGTTTCATCATGGTGGATTTCTCGTTGCAGATCACACAAGAAAAACACTTTATCATTTGATGAAGCATTTGAATTGTGTTGCAGTGAAGCATCCATTGAATAATTAATGTCCTCAGTTTGTGCATAAGAAGAAAAACAACCTTCTAGTAAGGCTGTTTCCACAGCAGAATAATTAAAAAATTACTTTGAAAAACCCGTTTCTCTGTTATCATAAAAGAGGATAACAGTCACAGAAAAAGCACCCTGAAACTTGATCAGCAATCACATTGAGTAATGCGTTTGAAAGAGGTAAGCATGAATAAAAGATCCTTTGGTCTGGTTGCAGTTGTTGTTGGTTTTGTTATTGCCTTGCTGTCGTTGATGGCTGACTTTATAGGAATCGGTTCATATCCCGGAATTAATTCTTCACAGTTAACCGGTATTGTAATTGGTCTATTGGTCGTCCTGATCGGCATCTTTTTATTGCGGGCAAGCAACAAAAAGGGTGATTAACCATCCAGCTTCGGACGTTCGGTTGATTTGATATTGCATGTTGGTTTACGGCCATCTTTGCATATCTAAGATGGCTATTTACGATTCTTTATTGACAACTGAATCATGATAGCAAGGTTTTTTGATCCTTTAATTTTCAAACAGTTAACGAACTTCATGATCGAAAACATTTATTTCAAAGCAAAGATATAATTTTCCTCGCAGAAAAATACGTACCATCTTAAGCTCTCACTCTGTTTTAGTGGTAACCTGTTTAAACAGAATTTTATTAAAGGTCCGTTTCAAGAGTAATCAAGGCAATAGTGGCAACAATGCAATCCAACCACCCCCACACAAGCCAGGAGCCGATGAATTTGTCCTGGTATGTGTTACAAAGCAAACCGAATAGGGAAGATTTTCTTTTCTCTCAATTGCATCATCGCCAAATTGAGGTTTTTTATCCCCGCTTACGTGTGAATCCTGTAAACCCCCGTTCACGCAAGATCAAACCCTTTTTTCCAAGTTACTTGTTTGTGCATGTTGACCTGAATTCAACCCCCCTTTCGAGTTTACACTATATTCCAGGTGTAAACCGTGTCGTCAGTTTCGATTTTATGCCAGCGGTGGTCTCAGATGAAGTGATTAATACAATCAAGCAGAATGTTGAGCGTGTTAACAAAGAACCCAGCTTGAGCGGAGAGCAACTTGTAAAAGGAGATCCGGTGATCATCTCCGGGGGGCCATTCGAAGGTTATCAGGCAATCTTTGACGTCCGGCTAGAAGGCAGTGAACGCGTCCGATTGTTAATCAAGCTCCTGCACGATCAGCAAGTTCGAGCGCTAATTCCCTCCAAGTTGGTGAAACCGAAAACTAAAAGCTCTTGAATGTATTCAAGAGCTTTCTTGCTCCAAATAGAGAATTTCAAACCAGAAATGGACAAATGCTTTCCTGAATAACAGACTCACTTAAATCAGTATTTCAAAATTCGCATTAATGAGTTGGCTATTCAAAGTGCACTCGCGCATACCCCAGCGTGTTAAAAAACCTTTCCAAAAAGATTTCTGCATTGGTTTGCGCCTGTTCCAGTATGCCATCTTCAATCGCACCATCATAGATTTCTTGCTCGGCCACGCGTCGAGCCGCAGTTTCTAAATCAGGGTCGCTTTTCCGAAAGACCCCCGTTGTACGATCATAAATATATGATTTCTCATTATTGAGTGTGGCAATAAATACTTCAGCTTCCGGCAGGCTGACAACGAGCACATCATCTTTTAACCGCAGGGCATCTGCTGACAGGCGCGATAAATCTACACCCGCGATGACATAGCCATGCGCCACCAACAATAATTTATCACCGAAAAGAGGCCCCAGCACACCCTGGTTGACCTCTGCTGTAATAACTTTCTGAATTGAATACTGAATCGTTTCTAAGCGTGCGAGAGATTGGACCTCCCGAATGATGGTAACCGGGTCGGGGATCACCGTTGGTGTGGGGTGTAACAATTGTGAAACCTGTGTACTCAACGTGTTGTTAACATTTTGAAGTGGGGATATTGCCGAATCAATCGTGCGTGTGACGGTATTTACCAAAATAATCGCTGCCCCGATGATGGCAATCAATACAACGATTAACAATATTATAAATAATTTAGGCTCCGCTTTTCTTTCTTGCATTATCCTACTTAACCTTTTTGTTTATCATGGATTTTTAACACACTTAGTCTACTACATCGAGGTGAATAATTCACCTTAAAGCACGGATACCGGGAAAACACACATACCCTCCAACACTTATTTACTGAGCGTTACAACAATTATCAATAATTAACTGCGGAATATTGGCTTGGAACAATGGTTTAATTCCCCTGTATTACCAGTTCAAAACTCTCATCTTCAATTGGTGCCGGCTTATCAAATAACGCCGTTGTTGTAGGTATTACCCCCAGTGACATCAACAGCAGTAAAAGCACAGGTTTTCTTTGAACTGTGGTTCATTTAAAAATTACTCCAACCAGGAAAAGTCAGATCTGGCTGACTGGCTTGAATACCTAAGGAGAATTTACTATTCGCGATCAAACGTAAACCGTGGACCTTAGCAATTTGAGAAAACCACACAGGAATAGGGGTCGTGTGTTTGACTTCCAGAACGATCATTTGTTCATGATGTATGTGCCAAAATTTATTTTCAGGAAATAACACTCGCGAGTGGGCGCTTTTCACGCGATGATCAAAGGTGATGCGCGTCCCACTAGCATCTTTAGCCTGAAAGCCTTCACGATAATACTCTACCAGCGTTTTCGGAAGTAAGTTTAATAAGTGGGCTTGGCGTTCAAATTCTTGCAATACCAAGTCATCCTGATTTTCCCAATGACGGTGCTGAAGGAAGTGTTGGCATTCTTCAACAGTCACATAAGCGCCAAATTTCTTGATTAAGTTTGCTTCACGAATTTTCATTTCAACCCGTATATCCGGATTCTCACGGGCTGATTGGCCATAGGTCCGGATACGGTACTTAATTCGATCAGAATCACCGCCAGCTTTCTGAACAAACATCTGATAATGGCTTGTATCAAAATACAAACTTCGCACAAGATACCGGTGTTTCGGTGCTTTTTGAGTGTAATAGTCTCTCGAAAGGTACGGATAAAGTGCGTTCTTTACCGCATGATACTGAGCACCATTGCAACGATACTTTCGTTCAAATCTTGTTGCAGCTGATGGGATGTCTCTTTCAATCATTAAGTTTCCGAAATCCTAAACAGGCAAGGCAAGCTGTGGCGCTAATAGAGACACATTTGAGATTGCGTCAATCTCTTTTAGCGCTTTCAACAAGTTTTCAATTGGCTCACTTGTCTCGCTCAAACTCAGTTCGTAGACTGTTTCCCACAATTCATCATCGAGAGTCTGCGAACGCATTTTAGCATCTTTGGTAAAACCATTGATTATTCTTTTTATCTCTGCCTGATCAAATTCAGACGTACCAGAAACAACCAGAATATAATCATGGTTCTGTGATCGTCCATATTTAATCAGGTACATAATGAAAATCACCACCAGGATAAATGCAGATGCCAGCGCGACCATTGCCCAATTAAACGTACCTGCTCCTAAACCTATAGCAATCGCCCAAAAAAGATAGACCATATCGCGTGTGTCTTTAATCGGCGTTCGAAATCGGATGATCGATAATGACCCCACCAAGCCCAAAGACAATACCAGGTTGCTTCTGATAAAGAGCATAACCAAGGCAACAACTGTCGGAAGTAAAACGAGCGATGACATAAAAGTCAGCTCATAATTTACGCCCCGATGAGTGAGTTTATACACCTGAGAGACAATCACACCGATAGCAGCAGCCACAAACAAAGAAAAAAGGATGTTAAAAACATCATCACTGGTCAATGCAATACTTGCGAACGATTTTTTAGCAATAATTATCTGTTCATCCAACATAAAATTCCCTCACGCTTCAAATAATTAATCTCTTTCCATGAGCAGCAACAAAGATAAACCCCATTGATGATTGACAAAACAAGGTTCATGATGCCTTTTTATTAATGGCTTTTACGAAAAAGTCAATGGCTAAAGGCTAGTTTAGCATAAGAATGAATAAGGGGCAAGCTGGGCATACTTAAGAATTTTTTTAAAAATCTTAATCTTTTCTCCGTTTGTTGGCATGAATTTTTAAATAATTCATGGCCAAAATCACCTCATCAAATGAAAGGGGTGGGTTCCGTATCAACATAATGCCATCAGCTGAAGCAGCACTGATTTTAAATATTCAACGAATTGCGGATCAGTCAGTCAAATTTCCCGTTGATAAACACGATGATTTTTATAAAACTTCACACCGAGGTTTTTCAAATCATTACGCATCTGTTTAGCGGTTTCTGCCACCTGGGTAAGCTCAGCATTGATAAATTGCACATTTTGATGCATTGATTTTTCCAGTTCCGCATACATGACCGCATTGCCGCCTAAACCATGGTACTCGGGAAGAATGCCTACACCATTAAAAGCAATCCAATTTGTGCGTTTTATTTCCATCAACAAACGAATAATTTCAATTGGGCCTAATTTGCCTTTATTTTTTTGCATCGCTGCTGAAACGTCTGGAAAAGGAAATACAAAACCCACCACATTACCATCTTTCACAATTATTTTAATCAGGTCTGGGTCAACAATGGTCATTACGTTGTTCACAACAAAATCAATTTCTCTCTGGGTTAAAGGGTAATATTCCCAGTTATTCACAAACGCCTGATTATATGCTTGACCAATTTTTCCAGCCCAGCTTTTAAGCTCGCGTTTGTTCTTAAAATTCAAAACTTCAAAAGTACCACGTTTTTTAGCGATATCAGCAGCTTTTCTCACTTTTGGAGGTAGCTGAAACTGCTGAGGGTTAACATAACTGGACACAAAATCTACCACCTTTGTAAATCCTATAGTTTCTACCAGGTCTCGATAATAGGGATAGTTGTAATTCATCATATTCATCATTTGGCGATGTTCAAAGCCTTCTATCTGGATACCATATCCATCCAGGGGACCAAAACCTTTCGGCCCAACCATTTTGTTCAACCCCCGCTTTCGGGCCCAGTCAAAAACCGTTTCAAAAAGCAGGTTAGCAACTTCCTGATCATTAATGCAGTCAAAGAGATAAAACTCAGCATCCTTCGCAGCATGGTAGCGATTAAAGGGTTTGTTTTCCAGTGCGGCAATCCTCCCAACAACCTCGCCATTTCTCTTGGCAACAAAGAATTCAGCCTCTGAATGCCCGTAAAAAGGGTGTTTTTCAGGGTTGAGCATTGTTTTCACGTCAACAATAAAAGGAGGCGTCCATTGAGGATGATCAGCATACAGGTTAAAGGGGAGGTTGACGAAACGCATCACATCTGCATTGTCTTCTAGGTCAATCTTATGAATTGAAAGCACTTTTTCCTCTTTTCGGTCAGGCAGTTGATAATTTCAATGAGTAAAACAGCTTAAATACACTTAGGTTACGCTTTTCGTTTATTCTTTAGCACTCTTAAAGTAGCTTGAAAGCAATCGATCAATCGTTTATGTTTACTCATTCACATTATAAACCGAAAAGCGCCTCGAATACTTGTAAACATAACAGATAATGAATGCACTCACACGCGATTGGGTTATTAATTAAATAAAAACAGGCCTTATCTTATCGTTTCAAGGATAGGCTATCATCTTTGTCTCTTAAAAGCTGAATCTGTCAATGAATGATTGATTTTTTACAAAAAAGAGAATCAACAAATCTTGCTCAGCGCTTAAAGTCACTGACTTGTAAACCAACACTGTCTGGACTATAATCTTGATGGTGTTTTACAGGAAGGAAAGGAAAATTTATGATCAATGTCAATGAATTACGCAAGGGCGTAACTTTTGAGCAGGATGGCAATCTGTATAAAGTTTTGGAATATGCTCACAACAAGCCCGGTCGTGGTGCAGCTACTATTCGCATTAAAACTCGCGATCTTCGCAAGGGTACCATCTTAGAAATGACCTTTAACTCAGGTAACAGGGTGCAGGATATCCGCCTTGATTATCACAACGCCCAGTTTTTATATGTTGATGGCAACTTGTATTACTTTATGGACAACCAGTCCTACGAGCAATATCCGGTCAATGCTGACATCCTTGGTGATCAGGTGCAATACCTAAAGCCCAACATGGATGTCAAACTGATGTTTTTTGAAAGCGAAGCCCTTGATGTTGAATTACCTACCTCTGTGGATATGCTGGTAACCAAGGCTGAACCCGCTGTCCGTGGCGATACGGCAACAGGCGTGACCAAAAAGGTGATTACAGAAACCGGCCTCGAAGTCCAGGTCCCTTCTTTTATTAACCTCGGTGATACCATCCGCGTGGACACTCGCAACAGTAATTATATTACACGTGTGTAAGTGCTATTTGCCATCATTAATCTTTTTTCATATCCTCTGTACGGGGATTATTCTTGGCGAATAAGCAATGAAAATTCCCACGATCGGGAAAGAATGCCCGTATTTCTATGGTGATTATTTTCGCGGCAAGCATCATGAAGAGTGCCGCTTAGTTGGACGTAGCACCCCCCCTTGGGAATTAAAATATTGTAAAACATGCCCGGTACCTGACATTACCCACGCCAATGCCTGCCCGCACATGATTTTAACAGGTGAGATAAAATCAAATCTTTTTGGGCTTATGAAACGCGTTGAAGTCAGCGCATATTGCACAAAGTCCCATCAAGATGTTGAGAACCCCTATGTTGGTTGCGGGGAATGCCATCCAATCTTTGAGCTTTTCAAGTAAACACAATGTCTCTTACAGTTTTGTTAGACCTTGATGACACCCTGCTATCGGCCCATATGGATCGATTTCTACCCCTCTACTTTGATTTGCTAAGCCAAGCCCTCAGCCATCTCGGTCCGAAAGAAAAAATTACATCTCAGGTTGATACTGCGGTAGGGATGATGCTGACCAATCAGAATCCCACCAGAACACTACGCGAAGTTTTTAACGAGAATTTCTATCCTCAACTGGGAACAACTGAAGACGTCTGTCAACCAATCCTTGCTACCTTCTACCAACAAGAATATCCACATGTCCAATCCGTTACCCAGGTCAGACCCGAAGCTTCAAATTTGGTGAAATGGTGCCAGTCTCAGGGTTTGCAGATAGCCATCGCGACCAACCCGCTTTTCCCTCATTCAGCCACTTTTCAAAGGATTCAATGGGCAGGGCTCGAACCAAACGACTTCGCGTTATTCACCGTGTACGATGATTTTCATTTCACAAAGCCGCATTTAGCATATTATGCTGAAATCTTGGGGCGCATGGGTTGGCCTGAAAAGCCTGCCGTAATGATTGGCGACAACCTCAGCGATGACCTGTTTCCCACGGACACCTTCGGGTTTGCCACCTTTTGGATTAAGAACGGGAATCAGGAAAACCTATGGACAGGCGGTAACCTGGGTGACGTTAAAGCATGGCTGCAGCAGGAACTTGGCACAAACGGTCAACCGCTGGCCGTTAATCCACTGGTTGACATAGCCACACTGCGCGCCACACCAGCAGTGATTGATACTTGGCTCAGGGCAGAGCCCAATTGGGGACCCAATGTGAGAAAAAATCCACCGGCTGCAAACGTCGTCGAAACGCTGCACAGACTGATGCATTTCGAAGAACAGGTTTATCCGCACCTTTGGCAAAAAGCCCAATTAGGAAAATTTGCCGACGTTTCGTTAACCCATCCCTCTGCATTGGAAAAAATTCCAATCGAGGACAATCAAAGCATAGAGCAAGCTTTTGCTCGTTTTTTCAAAAAGCGGGAATCGGCTTTGAGTAAACTCGATAATTTTCACAAAGAAGCCTCCCAGCACAGGGATGAAAATATCACCCGCTCTGTCAATGAGTTTGCCAGCTGGGCTGCTGATAACGACCGGGAATTGCTCCGGCGAGCAATTAATTTATAAGATATTCATAAGATTTATTGAACATTTTATAAGTTCACTAGTAAACCACATTTGGGGTTGGTATAATACGTGAACAAAATTAACAAAAATGATGCATTGATCATCTGGAGGAATCAGTGAAGCCAAGAAACCAATCGTTTATCATCTATTTAATGCTGTTTATAGCAATAATAACGATGGTATTCTTCACCGTTAATAAACAAAACGAACGCAGCGTGGAAATCCCTATCAATCAACTCGCGACGGACATTCGCGAAGGTAAGGTGAAATCAATCATTGAAGACGATAGCCGTCTTCAGATAACCTACAAAGATAACAGTCTGAAGACATCCACAAAAGACCCAAGCACACCGTTAATCGCCCAATTGGTTGACCTGGGAGTCAAGCCAGAAGATCTGGCAGCCGAAGAAATTATTGTTGATATCAAACTTCCCAGTTCGTTCCTTGGGATTGTTTCCGTTCTCAGTTACATCCTGCCTTTCATCATATTGATTGCGATGTTCTGGTTCATCTTCCGTCAGGCCCAGGGCAGCAACACGGCTGCCATGTCTTTTGGAAAATCCAGAGCCCGTATGTTCTCAGGAGACCACCCCACGGTTACGTTTGAAGACGTTGCCGGCGTTGAAGAAGCCAAAGAAGAACTCCAGGAAGTTGTTGAATTCTTGCGTGAACCGCAAAAATTTATTTCCCTCGGCGCTCGTATCCCGAAAGGCGTTTTGTTGGTTGGCGCCCCCGGGACTGGAAAAACGCTCATGGCCAAAGCTGTCTCGGGTGAGGCAGGCGTGCCCTTTTTCTCAATTTCAGGCTCAGAATTTGTTGAGATGTTTGTTGGTGTCGGCGCCAGTCGGGTAAGAGACTTGTTTGAGCAGGCTAAAAAACATTCACCAGCCATTGTATTTGTAGATGAGATCGATGCCGTTGGACGGCATCGCGGTGCTGGTTTGGGCGGTAGTCACGATGAACGCGAGCAAACCCTGAATCAACTCCTCGTGGAAATGGCTGGTTTTGATACCGATACTAATGTGATCATTATTGCAGCCACAAACCGCCCCGATATCCTCGATCCTGCGCTTTTGCGGCCGGGGCGTTTTGACCGTCGGGTTGTGTTGGATCGTCCAGACATCAAAGGGCGCGAGGAAATCCTCGAAGTACACGTCAAAGGCAAGCCGATCTCGCCAGATGTAGACCTGAATGATATTGCCCGCTCAACACCTGGTTTCGTCGGTGCAGATATCGAAAATCTGGTTAACGAAGCCGCAATTCTGGCAGCTCGTCGCAATAAACGTATCATTGAACATCTCGAATTTATGGAAGCCATCGAGCGGGTTATCGCAGGCCCAGAAAGAAAGAGCCGTTTAATCAATGAAAACGAAAAGAAAATCATTGCCTATCACGAAGCCGGCCACGCGGTGGTAATTAACGCCTTACCTGAAGCAGATACGGTTCAAAAAGTTTCCATTATTCCACGCGGCGAAGCTGGCGGCTATACCATTGCATTCCCCGAAGAAGATCGGATGCTCAAATCCCGCAAACAGATCATGAGTGACATGGTCAGTTTACTGGGCGGGCGTGCAGCTGAAGAACTTGTCTTCAATGACATCACGTCAGGCGCCTCCAACGATCTAGAGCGGGTCACAAAACTCGCCCGCACAATGGTTATGCGTCTGGGCATGAGCGATGCCTTGGGCCCAATGGTCTACGGAAAGAAAGAAGAATTGGTCTTCCTTGGACGTGAGATCTCTGAGCAACGTGATTATTCTGAACATGTCGCAGAGAAGATCGACACGGCAATCCAAAACCTGGTTCAGGAAGCTTACGACAAGGCCAAGGAGATTTTAAATCAATACCGGGGTGAACTGGACAAAATTGCCGAGAAGCTTTTGGAAGTTGAATCCATTACAGCCTCGGAATTCTACGACATCTTCCCCACACCTGTAGAAAAAACAGGGGGTATCCCACAAAAAGCTGTATGACCAGCAGGTTACATAAATATAAAAAGGCTGTGAAAAGTATTTCACAGCCTTTTTAGTAGTTTTCAATTCACACCTCTGACGATAAAACTCGTCTCAAGACCTTACCCACAATGGTTCGAGGCAGCCCCGCTCTGAATTCAATATATCTGGGGATTTTATACCGTGTCAGGTATTGATCGCAAAACCTTTGAATTTCCTCAGCTGAGCTTTCTTCACCCGTTTCCAGTACCACCCAGGCTTTTACCGCTTCATTCCCATCTTCATCAATTAACCCCGCTACAGCCACCTCTCGAACCTTGGGGTGTCTGATAATCACAGCCTCAACCTCATTCGGCCACACTTGAAATCCACCCACTTTGACAACATCTTTTTTTCGGTCAACCATATAGAAGTATCCGTCATGGTCCATCCGTACCACATCCCCGGTAAACAACCAGCCATTTCGCAAGGTCAGGGTAGTTTCGTCGGGCCGTTGATGATAGCCGGCCATCACCTGGGGTCCTTTGATGATGAGCTCGCCAATCTCGCCAATTTCAACTTCATTTTCGCCGGTCTCTAGGTCGACTACTTTGCACGCCACATTGGGAAGCGGCAAGCCGATGGAACCTTCACGATTCTCGCCAAGTATCGGGTTGCAATGGGTGGCTGTCGGCGCTTCAGAAAGGCCATATCCTTCAACCAAATGCCCTTTCGTCAATGCTTCGAATTCCTGTTTGACCTTGATTGGCAGCGTCGCAGAGCCGGAAATGCAAGCCTTAATGGACGAAAGATCATATCTTCCTGCCAGAACAGCTGGATAACGATTGAGGGTGGCGTACAAGCTGGGAACACCTGGAAAGAACGTTGGCTTATGGGTGTGGATAGCTTCCAGTAAGACCTCAATTTGCTTTGGGTCAGGGATCAACACCATTCTGGCTCGCATCTTTATCGCCAGGTTCAAGCCTAAAACCATGCCATACACATGGTAAACGGGAATGGCGACCAGAATCGTTTCTTTGTCCGGCTCAGTGTTTAACAACCAATGGTTAAACTGATAAACATTGGCAACCAGGTTGCGATGCAAGCCAATGGCGCATTTGGGTGCACCGGTGGTTCCGCCAGAGTATTGGAATACCGCCGGGTCATTGGGGCTGACAATCACAGGAATCGGGTTGTCACTGGCAAAGGTCTTCATGAGTTCATTCCAGGCAATAGCGCTTTCCGAAAGTGTTGAGCCCAACGCCGTCCCCACAACAATGGTTTTTAATGTTTTAGCAAAAGGCAGGGGTTTGACGATTGGGTAAAATGTCTCACCCAAAATCAGCACTCGAATACCCGCTTCAATCGCTTGTATTTCAATTTCAGCCGGTTTGTAGGCCGGGTTCAGCGCCATTACCACCCCACCAGCCTTGAGTATTCCGTAATAACTGACTACAAAGGCCGGTGAGTTTGGCAACAATATGCCCACCCGGTCACCTTTTTGAAGACCGACGTCAATCAAAAACCGGGCAATTCGATCAGAAAGATCATCAACCTGGAGATAGGTAAGCGTTTCATGCTCATAAATCGTACAGGTGGCGTCACCTGCATCCTGAACCGCGTCTCTAAACAAATCAACCAGCGAGAGGTTCGGAAGTTCTATTTCAGCAGGAACGCCATGATCATAATGCTCCAACCAGGGTTTTGTATCATACATCAATTATTTCTTTCCTTATATAGTCTTCCATAGCATTGACAAGCTGGTCATCTTCTTCATCATCATGCAGATAAAACCACCTGATCCGCTCATCATCGGATTTAAACCAGTTGGCTTGCCGGCGGACATAGATCCGGGTATTACGTTTGATCAATGCAATGGCTTCGTCCAAACTGATTTGGCCTTGAAGGTGTTGGATAATTTCGGCATACCCAATGGCAGATAACGTCGGCACGTCAGGTGAATAGCCTGCATTAAGCAAATTTTGTACTTCCTGAACCAGGCCTTGATCCAGCATCATATCAATCCGCTGATCAATCCTTTGATACAGAACTTCACGCGGCCGATTAATTCCCAAAACCAACGGCCTGTATCGGCAGGTTTGTTTCTGGCGCAGATCTGAAAAGCGCCGCCCCGTTTTAAAAATGACTTCAAGTGCACGCACCGTTCGACGAACGTTTCTATAATCAATTTTTTTACCGGCAGCCGGATCAATTCGCACCAGACGCTTATACAGGGCTTCTGGGCCGATTATCTCTGCCCATTGAGTAATTACCTCCCTTAACGCAGAATCTGGGCTCTGAGGTGGGATGAGCCAGCCTTCAAGGATCGCTCGAATATATTGACCCGTACCGCCCACAAGAAAAGGCAGCTTACCGCGCTTGTGAATATGGTCAATGGCCCGGTAGGCTTCGCGTTGAAAGATCGCCAGGCTCCACGCCTGGTCGGGGGTGGCTACATCAATTAAGTGATGGGGGATGGCCTGTATTTCTTCCGTGCTGGGTTTTGCTGTGCCGATATCCATTCCCCGGTACAGCTGTCTTGAATCTGCCGAAACAATCTCTCCCTTAAAGCGTTGCGCAAGGTCAATCGAAACCGCCGTCTTACCAACGGCTGTCGGCCCCAGAATGATAATCAGTACTTCTTTTGATACTGTAGACATTAGCTCGTATTAATAAAATGTTGAAGGTTTTTAACACCTTTTTGGTGATCTAAAAGAATTGCAATTACATCTATTCGCCAATCGTCCGGAGATACAGGGTGCGCTTCCAACCACAATAAAGCTGCATTTTCCAATTTCTCCAGCTTCAAAGGTGTAATGCTGTCCTCTGGGTGACCAAAGCCAGTCGTTGTACGGGTTTTAACTTCAACAAAAACAACACAGTTTTCATCAAGCATTACCAGGTCTATTTCACCAAAACGGGTATTGAAATTCCGTTCCAGTAAGTGATAGCCTTCGCCTTCCAAATATTTTTCGGCAATCGTTTCGCCGATTTTACCAAGCTTTTTTTGATAGGTCATAACAGCATTTTTAGCCAATTGATTAATCCTATTCTACCAAGAATGCCCTGTTAAGGAAATTTTCAGTTGATGTGAATTAGTTTGATGTGAATTAGTTCTAATTATGGGTTAAAATCAATGCAGAGGAATTATGCCAAGCTTAGAAATCTTAACCATTGGTACCGAGCTTCTTCTCGGGGAAATCACAGATACTAATTCAACGTATATCGCCAGAACAATGCGCGATCATGGCATCGATATCTATCGGATCACAACCATCGGTGACAACCCGGTCCGCATTGCCAATACCATCAAAGAAGGTTTGCAACGGGCTGATATCATTATCACCACCGGTGGCTTAGGCCCAACCATCGATGACCCTACCCGCCAGGCGGTGGCCGATGCCGTAGGTCGACGGCTGGTGTTCCGGGATGAACTTTGGGATCAAATTGAGAAAAGGTATCAGGTTTACGGAAGAATTCCAACAGAAAACAACCGCCGTCAGGCTTATATTCCTGAGAATGCCATCCCTGTTCACAACCCAGTTGGTACAGCACCCTGTTTCATTGTTGAACAGAATTCCAAATACATCGTCTCATTGCCCGGCGTCCCCCAAGAGATGAAGCACCTCCTCCATCATCAAATTATTCCCTTTTTAAAAGAGCGCTTCGATTTACAATCTCAGACGATCAAAGCTGCTGTTTTGCATGTCGCTTCTATGGGCGAATCTGTGATTGATGAGATCATCGCAGACCTGGAGGGAAAGTCCAACCCGACTGTTGGCCTCCTGGCACATCCCGGACAGGTTGATATCCGCATCACAGCGAAAGCCGGTTCAGAGCAGGAGGCCGACCAGCTCATCATCCCAATCATTGAGGAACTTTATCAACGCCTTGGTGATAATATCTACGGTCGTGATGATGAAACACTGGAAGGGGTAGTCACCGCTCTGCTGCAAGAAAAAGGTTTAAAATTACGTACCATAATTGCGGGGTTTGAACCCGGGTTCAAACTGGTAAACGATCCTTATCAATCGATGATCGAAAACGTTAAACACGAAGAAACACAGTTAATCGATCTGGCAACGTTAACAAAAATCGTCAAAACCGAGCACCAGGCTTCACCCGGAAGCTTGGTGTTTGGTATGGCACTCAATGTATCCGATCATCTCACGCTCCATCTTGCCTTCCAGGGCATTGGAAGAACGGACAGTCTGACAAGGTATTATGGCGGACCGACTCAACATGCCCATCTTTGGAGCAAGCATGCTGGCCTGGAATGCCTGCGACGAAAGTTGATCAACTATACAGGTCATTAAGGAAGGAAATCAAAATGAAACAAGCGAAATGGATCTTAAAAAACGCTGTCGTCCTGACGATGGATGAGGACTTTAACCTTTACAAGCCTGGTGCAGTCGCTATTGCCGGGGACAGTATCCTTGCGGTTGGAAGTCAGGATGAAATCCTTCAAGCTTATCAGGCGGAGAATACCCTGGATTGCCAGGGGAAGATTCTCATGCCCGGTTTAATCAACGCCCATACACATGCTCCTATGACCTTGCTGCGCGGTCTGGCGGATGACCTCAGGTTAGATGTATGGTTAATGGGGTATATGATGCCCGTAGAAAGGGAGTTTGTTTCACCAGAGTTTGTGCGTCTGGGAACCCAGCTTGCCTGCGCAGAAAGTATTCGCAGTGGGGTGACCACCTTTGTAGACATGTATTATTTTGAACAAGATATTGCCGAGGCCACTGCCGAAGCAGGTTTGAGAGCAATTTGTGCACAAACAGTTTTGAAATTTCCAACGCCCGACGCATATTCATACGAGGAATCACTCGCAGCTGCTGAGGAGTTTATAAAAGCCTGGAAAGACCATCCGCTCATCATCCCCTCCGTTGCTCCGCATGCACCCTATACCTGTACGGATGAAATTTATTTTGCATGCACGCAACTGGCTCAGAAATATGACGTCCCCTTACATACTCACATTGCAGAGACCGCAATTGAGGTTGAAAACATCCGAAAAGAATATGGCATGCCGGTGGTGCCCTTTGTTCGCAAGCGGGGCCTGTTTGATGCCAAAGTGATCGCCGCACATTGTGTTCACATCGATGAGGGCGAGATGCGCACCCTCAAAAATGCTGGTGCTGGCGTAGCTCACAACCCTTCCTCCAACCTTAAGCTTGCCTCCGGATTTGCCAATGTCACCCGCATGCTTGAGCTGGGTTTGAACGTAGGCATTGGTACCGATGGACCCGCCTCCAACAATGACCTCGATATGATTGAAGAAATCCGCCTGGCATCGATGATTGCGAAATGTGCTTCCGGGGACCCCACGGCCCTACCCGCCCGGCAAACCCTGGCCATGGCCACCAGCCTGGGTGCAAAAGCAATTCACATGGATCACTTGACCGGTTCGCTGGTGCCCGGAAAACGAGCCGACCTGATCTTGATCGGAATTGATGAGCTGCACAATTCACCCAGTTTTACTCACAACAGTGACGGCGTCTATGCCCAAATTATCTATGCTGCAAAATCAACGGATATCAGTCATGTGATGGTCAATGGTCAGTGGTTGATGCGCGACCGCAACCTGCTCACCCTGGACGAGCGCCAATTGATCCAGGATGCACAAGCCTACGCAAAGAAAATTGACGCCTTTCTTATTAAACGTGAACGCTCAGTATTGTCAAAGCTCATCGCAATTGGCGAAACCACGGAAGAAGAAAGCTTTGAAGTTCAGTCAAAGATTCGTATCAACGATCCAGAGACCATCATCAACGCCCTCGCAAAAGAAGCGATCAAAATTGAATATACTCGCCATTACCATGAGTATGACACTTATTTCTTCTTCGAAGATGAAAGCGAAGGCCGTTTGCGCTATCGTGAGGACGAATTTATCAACGAAAAGGGTGAGGTCACCAACGTAAGAGGCCGTCTCACGGTGGTTGGCGCCACTTCTGAAGACACTTTTGAGCATGATGTCATGTTGTCGCGCAGTCGCTTCTTAGCTTCAGCCACACATTCGCTGAGATTCTACCGAGAATACTTTGCCCCTTCCCGGGAAATCGATATTGAAAAAAATCGGCGGCGGTTTAAAATCCAATTTAAAGGGATCGATTTCTACATCAATATCGACACGCTGATTAATCCCAATTTAGGCCATTTCCTTGAGGTTAAAAGTCGCACCTGGAGCAGAGAAGATGCTGTGCGGAAATCCAAAGCGATCAGGGAATTGATCGAATACTTGGGCGCCTCTTCTGAAATAGTTGAAGCACAAGACTATATCGAAATTGTCCTTGCACATGTATCGCCAGATTAAAATGAAAGTAAACAGCTTATGACGGTTAATGTTCTTTTTATTGCCGCAGAATCTGAACCTTTTATCAAAATTGGTGGGTTGGGCGATGTCGCCGGGGCATTGCCTGCTGCCATTCACCGCATCGCAGAAAAACAACCTGCTGCTTACCCTATCGACATCCGCGTTGCCCTACCTTATTATCGCGCGATCAAAGAAAAAGGTTTTCCTGTTAAATTCCTTGGCGAATTTAATGTCCCCAAAAAAGAAACAGCCATCCCCTGCCAGGTTTATCTTTTTGCCGATGGTGAATTTCCGGTCTATTTTTTAGATGGCGCTCCCATTGCAGAATCGGCCCAGGTTTATTCGCTAAATACAAGCGACGATGGTGACAAATTTGTCTTTTTTTCCTCGGCAGCTCTAAGATTGGCCGACTTCCTGAACTGGAAGATAGATATCTTGCATGCAAACGATTGGCACACTGCCACGGCGATCTACGCCCTGAAGAATTCCCTCATTTCTTCACCGCAACTTTCCAGGACAAAAACCGTCCATTCTTTGCACAACTTACCTTTTATGGGCTACGGCATTCAGCAATCCTTAAGCGATTATGGCCTGCCCCCCTCTCAAAACCCAACCCTCCCTGAATGGGCCCGCCATGTGCCGCTGCCCCTGGGTTTATTGCACGCGGATAAAATCATCGCTGTCTCTCCGCATTATGCCAAAGAGATCCTCACGCCACAATTTGGTTGTGGGCTTGAAGATTTCCTTGCAACGCGCACACAAGCGCTGACTGGTATCATCAACGGGCTGGACATCGACCTGTGGAACCCGGAGACTAACCCCCATATCCAGCAAAATTTTACGGCAGACTCCTTATCCCGACGATTGGTGAACAAACGCCATCTGCAAACAAAATTCCAGCTTCCGAAAAATGATCGTGTCCCTGTGATGACGCTCATCAGCCGTATGGACCCACAAAAAGGGATCGATATCGCCTTGAAGGGCCTGGAGTATTGTCAAGACCTTGACTGGCAGGCTGTCATCCTGGGGACGGGTACACCCGAAGTTGAAGCGCAGGCCCGAGAACTGGAAACCAGGTTTCCTGATCGTGTGCGGGCTATCATTGATTTTGATAACAAACTGGCGCATCAGCTTTACGCAGGCGCAGATCTCTTCCTGATGCCGTCCAGGTATGAACCCTGTGGTTTATCGCAAATGATCTCCATGCGTTATGGCTGCATACCGGTGGCAAGAAAAACCGGCGGGTTAGCAGATACCATTCACTCTGTTTCTGGAAGTGTGAATGGAGGCACCGGGTTCCTGTTCGTTGAGCCCTATCCTTCTGCTTTTGCAGGTGCGGTCAAACGCGCCATCCGCTACTATCACAAACCGGAGTTATGGGAGATAATCCAACGCAACGGCATGAAAATCGATTTTTCATGGGAAAGCTCGGCTAAAAAATATATTGAAATTTATCTTGCCCTGGCAAAAACACCCCGGGCAGCTGATGAGGCTTAGCTAATGGAACAAAATCGTGCTTCTGGAGTCATCCTCCACCCCACCAGTCTGCCAAGCCCAGACGGTATCGGAGATCTGGGCCCTGAAGCCTATCGCTGGATTGATTTCTTGTACCGGTCAGGTAGTCAGTTATGGCAGGTTTTACCCTTAGGTCCAACTGGATATGCCGATTCTCCCTACCAGTGCTTTTCTGCTTTTGCGGGCAACCCTTATTTGATCAGCGCAACCATCCTGCTTGATCAGGGACTGCTAACCAATGCAGATCTTGAAGATCGTCCAAACTTTCCTCTCGAAAGGGTTGATTATGGCCCCGTAATCGAATGGAAAATAAAATTGCTTCACAGGAGTTTTGAAAACTTCACGCAATCAGCCAACCCGATATTAAAAGCAGAATTTGAGGACTTTAAAAACGCCCATAAAGATTGGTTGGCACCCTATTCAATATTTATGGCGATCAAACAAGCCCAGGGCGGTGTTTCCTGGAGTGAATGGCCCGAACCTCTCAGAAAGCGAGACGGCAAAGCATTAACCAAATTCATCAAAGGGTCACACAACGCGATCGAATTTCAATCCTACCAGCAATTTATTTTCCACCGTCAATGGAAAGCGTTGCGGGATTACGCCCATGAAAAGGGCATCCGCATTATCGGTGACATTCCAATCTTCGTCGCTTACGACAGCGCTGACGTATGGATGAACAAAGATTTATTTTATCTGGATGAAAACGACCTTCCCGAGGTGGTGGCTGGCGTTCCCCCGGATTACTTCTCCGAAACCGGGCAACTGTGGGGCAATCCATTGTATAAATGGGATGTTCACCAAGCCGAGGGCTATCGGTGGTGGCTTTCCCGCCTGAAAGCGGTATTAACCCAGGTTGATATTGTGCGACTTGATCACTTTCGAGGCTTTGAAGCCTACTGGGAGGTACCCTTCGGCAATGAAACCGCTATTGAAGGCCAATGGGTTAAAGGGCCGGGTGAGGATTTCTTCCGCGTAATCAAGGAAGAATTAGGGGAATTGCCCATCATCGCCGAAGACTTGGGGGTGATCACCGAACCAGTTTTACAGATGCGCGATAACTACAACCTGCCCGGCATGAAAATCCTCCGGTTCGCTTTTGCATCCGACCCTGAAGACATTTTTCTGCCGCACAATTACCCAGAGAAATGTGTCGCTTACACCGGCACACACGATAATAACACCACCCGGGGCTGGTATGAATCGGCGCCCGAACGAGAACAGGATTTCTGTCGCCGCTATCTGGCCCGTCCCGGGCATGATATCGCCTGGTCGATGATCAGGGTTTTATGGCGGTCGGTCGCTGCTTGGGTTCTGGCGCCCATGCAGGATATTCTCAGTCTGAGTTACTGGGCCAGGATGAATTTTCCAGGAACTGCCTCTGGCAATTGGTGCTGGCGTATGCACCCCGATGCCATCAACGATAGTTTAATTGATAGGCTACACGAAGCTAACTTTTTGTATGGCCGCTTGACGCAAGCGTAAAAAGATGTCATCCACCAGGCTTATTTAAATGAAACTCGCAGTCAAAATATGCCCCATTAACCCGCTTTGCCCGCCCAATTGAACCGATGACGATCCCAATCATGATCAACATCGCCCCTGCGCCTTCGAGAAGCGTGGGGCTTTCTTTAAGAAATATCAGCGCCAGAATGATTGTCCCAATCGGTTCGCCCAACAGGGTCAGGGCGACATAGGCGGCTGAGATGTGTTTCAAAGCCCAATTTAACAGCGAATGTCCCAACAACTGGGGAAAGAGGCCCAAAGCCAACAACCATACGTAGGTTTTGGGCGCATAAGAGTGGATCGGTTCTGCACGGATAATTGTTACGATCACCAAAAGGAGCGCTGCAACGCCATACACCAGGGCCGTATACGCGATCGTGTTCAATTTCTTTCTCAATTGACGGCCGATGATCATATACCCGGCTGCCATCCAGGCGCCAAACAGAGCCAGGAAGTTACCCCACATGGCCCGTTTGTTGACGATCAATGCCTGGCAGACAAATTCACCTTGTACAAGTTGGCATGTATGCCCGATTCCAACGATGACCCCGCCTGTAATTGAGACGAGCAAGCCAATCAACACCGATCGCCGAATCGGTTCTTTTAAGATAAAAGGGGAAAGCAAAGCTACCCACAAAGGTGTCGTGGTGACCAGCACTACTGAACTGGCCACCGAGGTAAGCTCCAGCGAGTTAATCCACGTCGCAAAATGCAGGGCTAAAAACACACCTGAAAGGCAGCCTTTGAGCAAGTCAGCTCGAGTCAGGCTTTGCCACTGCTGGCGATACCGTACCCATGCAATCGGTAAAAGAACGGCACTGGCAATTACCAATCTTGCTGCTGCAATCACAATCGAAGGCGCTTCCTGTTGCGCAAACCGTGTGAAGATTGACGCCGTCGAGACGAAAAGTATCCCCGCGGTGGTCGCCAAAACAGGCTGGAATCGTTTAGAGCGTTGCCCTGAGGTGTGCATCAGGGGTAATTGTAATGCAATCCACGAGCTTGACAAAGTCAATCAGCAATACTAAAATGCCCTAAACTTTTAGCAGTGGAGGAAAAATGACCCATATTATAACCAGCCTGTGTGTGCGTGAAGGTAGTTGTGTGACCGTTTGTCCCGTTGAATGCATTATCCCCGGCAAACCACAGGAAGCATGGCCCTGGTTCTATATTGATCCATCAACCTGCATTGACTGCGGTGCTTGTGTGCCCGAATGCCCCTTTAATGCTATCTTCCCGGAAGCAGATGTTCCAGAAGGTTTCATCGCCCAGGGTGGCGAAGTTCAATCCATGCCGCAAGGAACACCCGGGTTTGACGAACCCTTTGATGGTTATGATTACGAAGGGAATCCAATTCACATTGATTTCACTCGCGAACTTGAAGAAGGCAAAATCGTTGACCTTACCAGAGATATTCAAGCAAATTATGATTATTTCAAGGAAGGTCCGGGGTATGAAGCGCTGGATATGCCTTAAACCAGTGCCTGCTTAATCAACCAGAATCTATCGACAAGAAAAGGCTATGGTTGCAGGTTACATCCCGTATCCCCCCTTCAAAAATCATTCAGTCACAACTGTTGTTTAGATGTTCCTCAAATGTGACCGCAAAATTGTGCCGGCCAGACTCGTCACAGGCAGCCCTGAAATAATAATAGGGGGTGTTTGCCGGAAAGGCAACAGCTCTGAGCGATTCTAAATCGGGGTTGCAAATCGGGGTTGGCGGCAGTGCATCATACAGATAAGTATTAAAGGGTGAATTAATCGTCAGGTCGTTCAAAGATAACGGGGATTTCCACCAGGATTTCGTTGCCTCATCAAAACCAAGCGCGTACTGGACCGTCGGATCGGTCTCCAGGCGCATGCCAATCTCAAGGCGGTTAAAAAATACAGAGGCAATCAGCGGCTTTTCTTCATCTAACACGGCTTCTCTTTCAACAATTGAAGCCAATTTAACAGCATCGGTAAGCGTGAGCCCCTGGCGCGCAAACCCTTCTACCAGCGTTGGATCAACTTGTGTATTAAATTCCGACAAAGTCATCACCAGCAAAACATCCAAACTGGATTCCCTTGGCAAGCTATAGGTGCCAGGAAATAAAAAGCCTTCCAATGAAGTTAAATCCGTTAACGAAACCAGGGCAAAATAACCTTGCGGCGGGTGATATGCGGCTTCAATAAAGGCCTCAGCAGGTATCGTCAGCCCACTCCCGGCCACATTTGCAGCCACCTCCTCAATACGCCATCCCGGTAAAATCGTAATGATAGCATCTTTTGGCGTCGCGTCCAAAAGCGATGTAACAATTTCCACCGGCGACGTTTGCGGGCCCAAGCTAAACTGCCCCGCTTTTAATTCCCTGTCCAACCCGGTATACAACAAATACATGCGCAGCAACTCTGCGTCGGGGATTAATCCAGCCCCTTCTAAACGGATACAGATCATTGCCACAGATTCACCCTCACTGATGGCAAAGCTTTGCTCTTCCCCAAAAAGAGAGGTTGGTTCGGTCAGCGCTCGGCGATGTATAAACAATTCAGCTGGAATAACCATCCGCTGCACAGTGGACAAATTCTTAGAAGGTTGACCAAACTCAACTCGAACCGCGCGCATCATCAGTAAATAAGTCGCCACAGCAGTCAGGCCAGCAATCAACAAGAACAGAATAAGCACTCCAATTACGCGCCGACCTTTCTTACGATTGCTCATCATCCACCTTTGCCTCTTTGACACTATTTTCATTCACAATTAAATAATCCTGCAGTAAGATACTGGCAGCCAGGTCATCTAAATGGCCCCGGCGCTTTTTTCTGGAAACCCCCAACTCAATCCGACTCTGGAGGGCCGCTCGTGTGGTTCCACTTTCATCCCACAAAACAACGGTTAGCCCCGTTTTAGAACGCAAACAATCTGCTAATCGCTGCGACTTTCGAGCTTGATGCCCAACATCGCCATTAGCATCCAGGGCTTGCCCAACCACAATCAAAGCAACGCCTTCGTTTTTAGCAATTTCAACGATTCTTTCAGCGTCCAATTTACGCGCCTGGTGTTTAATGATGCACAGTGGTCGGGCAATGGTTCCTGTTGGGTCACTGATCGCGACGCCAATTCTTTTATCACCGGGGTCAATAGCCAAAATCTTCATCTTTAAGTAGTGAATAGCTCTAAAAAATTTCCAGTATGAAATAGATGCAATCGCCAAGCATCTAAAAATTATACATGATTGTTGGGTTAAAACACAAAAGTTCCCGGTTAAAAAGCTGATGCGGGAACTTGATTATAAAGATGGCTGCGAATCACACAAATTCCAGGGCGTGTTCAGAAGGTAAATGTATCCGAATGACTCGCCGGTTTCGCGCCTGAAGTGCTTCCAGATCGCCGAGTGCCTGGGCACGAGCCAGGGTACCGAAGGAATACATTTCACCTGGGATTTCAAGGTCGGCGGCATCGTCCTGAGTGATCTGAATGAACAGTCCATGCTTAGTGCCACCCTTGTGCAGTTGGCCCGTTGAGTGCAAAAAACGGGGACCAAATCCGAGGGTGGTCGCGCACCCGGTCCGCGCCAAAAGGGCTTTCCTCAGTGCCGTCAAACGGGTTTCGTTGTCAGTGTTTCGCGGTAAATAGGCATTAATGGCAATGTAATCGCCTGATTCAGCCTGTTCAGTAAAGGCAACAATCACCGCCAGTAAGGATTCACAAGTATCAAGCCCAGCAAAAGGCTGCCCAAATATTTTTACACCTTTTTCTTCCCAAAGTGGGTCGGGTTCTTCTAACACGTGTTTGTTCTTAACAGCGGTCAGCTTTTGTTTTGTGCGCTCTTTGCTATCCTGAACATCGGGCTGGTCAAACGCGTTCACTTTCATGAGGCTGCAGGCGATAGCAGTCGCGAATTCCCAGCAATACATTTGGGCCGCCAGGTCATAAAGACCATCCCATTGCAAAACCAGAACGGGTTGCTCGACTTCTTCTAAAGCGGTAATGAAATCATCTTGCGAGCCAGAAGATCTCAGGTAAACAAACAAACGATCCTGGGCATAGTCAGCGGCACCAATTTTTGGTTCGTCTACGACAGGCAGAATACCCCACCCTTCTTTTCCGCTGCTCTCTGCAATCAACTGCTCCAACCAGGCACCGATCGGTGCAATGTTTTCATCTGTCAGGAGGGTCAATTTATCTTTACCCTGTATTGCCCCAACACCCATGATGACCCCCAGCAATGCACCAGGATTATTCCTGATGGACGTCGTTGGCAAACATCGTTCGGCCATTTTTTGTGCTCGTATTAAGAATTCATGGATATCAATACCAATTAATGCTGCTGGCACAAGACCAAAATGGGTCAAAGCAGAATATCGTCCCCCAACGTTCGGGTCGGCTGTAAATACCGCCCTGAAACCCAGGCGCTTACCCAATTTTGCCAGGTAGCTGCCAGGGTCGGTGATGGCAATGAAATGTGCTGCCCACGTTTTCCCGAGTACTTTTTCAGCCATCTCACAAAAATAGGCGAAAAGTGCCAACGGCTCACTGGTGGTTCCCGATTTACTGGACAGGATGAATAAGGTTTTCGAATAATCGATCCATTTTTCTACCTCGCTGATTTGCGCAGGGACAGTTGAATCGATAATTTTTAATTCCAATCCTTCGCTCTGGTCTCCCAATATCAGGCTCATGGTCTCGGGTGCAAGTGAAGAACCACCCATGCCCAATACCAGAGCTTTGGTGAACCTTTCGTTTTTGCAAGCTTCAACAAATGCTTGAATCTCGGGGATAGCTATCTGACTTAAGATAGGTAAATCGCGCCAACCCAAACGAGTTTGAATTTCAGTCTGGTGTTCAGGCTCGCTTTTCCACAGTGTGGGATCGTTTCGGAAAATCCTTTCCAAGACGCGATCTTTTTCAAGCCGCTGAAGGTGTTCCTGAACTGGGTCCGCCAGTGAGCCTAGCTTTTCCAACTATGCTTCTCCGGACAATTGACTCTTTTCAATAAGCTTAATTTTCCCAACCCGGCGCAGATGACGGGCATCATCGGACGGGGTCGCAGCCAGGAAAGCGGCGACAATATGTTTAGCGAGCTCAGGGCCAACAACCCTGCCACCCAGACATAACATGTTCATCTGGTCGTGCTCAACGCCCTGAGCAGCAGAATAAGTATCATGGCACACACAGGCATAAACACCAACAATTTTATTCCCTGCAATACAGGCACCCACGCCAGATCCACAAATCACAATTGCACGGTCAGCAGTTCCATCTACAATTGCTTTTCCAGCTTTTTCTGCAAAATCGGGATAGTCAACGCTTTCCATTGAATTAGTTCCCAAATTAATCGGTATATGACCGTAGGCTTCAACCGCCTCCAAAACGGTTTCCTTAAGTGGGAACCCACCATGGTCAGATGCGACAGCAATTTTCATTTTTACCTTCCTTTAACAAACAAATCAAACACAGTCTTGATCTTGCTACTGTGTTCCTTTTACTAATGCCAGGGCTTTTTCAGTCACATTTGCAACACTGAAGCCGTATTTTTCCATGACCACAGCTATTGGTGCCGAGGCGCCAAAGGTGTCGATACCGATCACCAGGCCTTCTTCGCCGACCCAGCGCTCCCAGCCCAGGGTTCTACCAGCCTCAACCGCCAAACGTTTTTTAATCGCCGGTGGCAAAACACTGTCCCGATAAGCTTGATCCTGTGTGGAGAAAAGTTCCCATGATGGGAAGGAAACCACCCGGGAAGGAATTCCTTTTTCAGCCAATGCTTCAGCCGACTTGAGCACCAAATCAACTTCTGAACCAGAAGCCATCAAAATCAGCTCAGGCTTTTTATCGCCAAAGTCACCTAAAACATACGCACCTTTAAAGAGTTCCCCAGCGTTGGTGTAACGTTGGCGATCAATAATTTCAGTATTTTGGCGGGTCAATGCCAATGCACCCGGGCCCTTGTGCTGAATGGCATATCGCCAGGCCTGTGCGGTTTCGTTCGCATCTGAAGGCCTTATCGTAATCAAATCCGGTATCAAGCGCAAGCTGGTCAGATGCTCAACAGGTTGATGCGTGGGACCATCTTCACCCACACCAATGGAATCGTGGGTAAAAATCCAGATAGAATGGTATTTTGATAGCGCAGAAACGCGGATCGCGCCGCGCATATAATCGGAAAAGACCAAAAAGGTGCCACCATAAGCCAGCAAACCGCCATGAACCGCCATACCATTGACAATTGCACCCATTCCATGCTCGCGCACGCCAAAATGTATGTTCCGCCCTTCGGGATGGTCTGCCTGAAAATCTTGCTGACTCTCAATCCAGGTCATATTTGAGGGCGCCAGGTCCGCTGAACCGCCCATTAATTCCGGAAGAACATCCGCCAAGGCGTTGATCACTTTACCTGAAGCAGAGCGTGTTGCCAGTCCTTTTTCACTTGGTTCAAAGACGGGGATTGACGCTTCCCAATTATCAGGTAACTCGCCCTTAATCCGCCGTTCTAACTCAGCCGCAAGCTGCGGGTAGGCTTCCCGGTACGCAGTGAATTGGTCTTCCCATGCCGATTCCAGTTTTTTCCCATCGGCGACCTTCGCCTTAAAGTGCTCTCGCACATCTTCGGGAACATAAAACAGCGGCTCAGTTGGCCATCCAGCATTCTGCTTCGCCTGGTTAATTTCGTCCCACCCAGGAGGGCTGCCGTGGGCGCCAGACGTGTCCTCCACAGTCGGCAAGCCATGCCCAATTTTCGTGCGTACAACAATCAGCGAGGGTCTGGGGTCAGCTTTGGCTGCCTCGACCGCCTTCACCATGGCATCAATATCAAAAGGATCATCAACGCGGGAGACATGCCAGCCATAAGCTTCAAACCGGGCGGCACGGTCTTCGGTAAACGCTATATCTGTAGAGCCATCAATTGAAATTTTATTGTCATCATAAAAATAGATCAACTTACCCAGTTTAAGGTGCCCCGCCAAAGAAGCTGCCTCAGCGGCAACCCCTTCCATCAAATCACCATCGGTGACCAGAGCATAAACATAATGATCAATAATTTTGTGCCCCGGCTGGTTGAATTCAGCAGCCAGGTGTGCTTCTGCAATCGCCATGCCAACGCCATTAGCAAAACCCTGCCCCAATGGGCCAGTAGTCACTTCAATACCCGGTGTCAGGTCATATTCTGGGTGTCCGGGTGTAATACTGCCCCACTGCCGAAAGTCTTTCAATGCCTCCAGCGGCAGATCATACCCTGTCAGGTGAAGCAGACTATACGTAAGCATCGAACCATGTCCACCGGAAAGAATAAAACGATCACGATTGAACCAATTTGGATTCTTAGGATTGAAATTCAAACAACGCATGTAAATCGCGTATCCAATACCAGCCGTCCCCATTGGTAATCCAGGGTGGCCTGATTTAGCAGTTTGAATACCGTCAACCGATAAAAATTTTATCGTATTGATCGCTTTATCAACAATTGATTTGTGACTCATTTAAAATATTCCTTTCTTTGATTAATCTGGGTCATTATACCATGTTCACATCAGATATCCTATTTAATAGCAATTAGAACTTGTACTTTCAAACAGATTGGGGGAAAATTCAGGTGCCCGCTCCGTAAGGCTTTAAAGAAACAGGTGAATGAAGAATAACGCTAAGTCTGAAGTTGCCTGCAAAAGTCAAATGAAAACAAGTCAGTAACAAAGGAAACAGGTGAACAAAAAAAGTTTTATCAGCGTTGCTATCACCTTGGCCCTCATTTGCCTGGTATGGATCATCCTCACACCGATCTTTTTCCCCAACACACAGGCTGATGCAGTTGGTACAGCGCCTCACCGGGGTTTTTACGCACCTGTTTTCAGCCTGAACACACCTCAAGGTGAAGCACATTCTTTATCGAGTTACCAGGACAGGCCGGTTTTGATATTCTTTTGGGCTTCACATTGCTCCATTTGCAAGTCCGTTATGCCAGGTTTAGAAGCCGTTTACCAGGATTATGCCCAGCAAGGTTTTGAGATACTGGCGATTAACACCACCAATCAAGACCACCTTTCCGCAGCTGAAGCTTATTTTCAATCTCAGGGTTATACCTTCACCATGTTGGTAGATCAGGATGGCTCGGTTTCAGATCAATACCAAATCCATGCCGTACCGACTTCTGTCATCGTTAATCCTGATGGGAAAATTTCAGACTTAATCATTGGATCAGGGATCAGCGAGGGGTTTTTACGCGCTCATCTCGACACATTGTTTACGAAAGGTGGTCAATAACGTCATGTTCCCGATGATCAATATTGGCCCCCTTGCCATCCAGGCAGCTGGGTTTATTCTCTTGCTGAGTCTTTTTCTCGGCTTTTATTTAACAGGAAAGTTTTCCACAAATCTTGGTACACATGCCGAGGCTATAGAAAATGGGGTTCTGATCGGGGTAATTGCCGGTATTCTGGGTGCTCGACTTGGGTTTATGCTCAAAAACCCATCTTTACTGCTAAACAATCCTCTCAACCTGCTCTCTTTGACGCCATCCATGTTAGATCGCAGTTTTGGCCCCCTGATCGGTATTCTGGCAATTATCATTTTAGCTCAAAAAAAGCATTTGCCGCTCTGGCCAACTTTAGATACCATGACGCCGCTGTTCCTGTTACTCTATATGGGTGTTCATTTGGCAAACTATGCCAATGGCAATGCCTACGGTACCCCAACCGGGCTGCCTTGGGGCATCTCATTATGGAATGCCACCAGGCACCCTGTCCAGGTCTACGCCTTTTTGCTCGGAGCGGCATTATTGCTCGGGTTATTGATTCACACCAAAATGTTGAAAACCACCGGTTTTATGCGCAGCGGCGTCCTGTTCAATGCCGCGATGGCGGGTATCGCGATGATCACCCTCTTCACCCGGGCCTTTACCGCAGAAAAACGCCTGCTCGGTCGTTTTGATGTCTACCAGTTAAGCGCATTTGCCCTTCTACTTGGTGCATTAACTTTGTTATACAAACGTGCCTACCCGGACAAACAGAGAATCAGTGCTATTATTAGCATGGGCTCAAATGTAGAGCCACAAGTTAAGTTTTCGCAGGCTGAGAAAATACTTTCAGAACAGTTCCGTATTCGCCGAAGATCAAGTATTTATCAAACAGAGGATGTTAATCAGCGCCCTGGTGTCCAACCATTCCTCAACAGAGTCCTTGAAATAGAAACGGCTCTGAGCTTTCCAGAGCTGGTCACCCAATTAAAAGCCATCGAAAAACAGCTCGGCAGGATACAGGGCGAAAAAACAAGGGTTGCGTTAGATCTCGACATATTAACCTATGGCGATGATGTGTTTTTTAGGGCTGATCACCATATTCCCAGCCCAGATCTGTTAAAATATCGTTATCTCGTGATGCCTTTGGCCGAGATGTCTCCAGATTTTCGACATCCAGCCAACGGCATTTCAATCCAGGAAATTCTGTATAAAATTACCGATCAGGCTCAAATTATTCGAATTAATGAGGTGGAAAATGGAATTAAAGGGTAAAACAGCACTGGTTACAGGCGGCGGGGTTAGGTTAGGACGGGCGTTTGCCCTGGCACTCGCGCGTGAAGGTGTCAACCTGGTTGTACATTACAATCGGTCGGCAGCACCTGCCGAGGAGACCGTCCAGCTTGCCCTGGCACACGGGGTGCGGGCGATTGCTCTGGGGGCAGATTTTACTGACCTTTCAGCCGCCCAATCTTTATTTCCTCGCGCCCTCGAGCATTTCAATTGCGTGGATATCCTTATCAACCATGCCGCCATCTACCTGAAAAGCACAGGGCTTGAGACGGATATTCGAACCTGGGAATCTCAATTCCGAATTAATTTGCATACGCCATTTTTACTCATCCAGGCCTTTGCTAAGCAGCTTCCCAAAAATCAGCCGGGCAGGGTTTTGAACATTGCCGATGCCCAAATTCGACAACCACTCCCCTCACATTTTGCCTACCGTCTGACAAAAATTGCCTTGGTTAAAATGACACGCATATTTGCTTGCGAACTTGCACCTGATATCACCGTTAATGCGCTGGGCTTGGGCATCATGCTGCCGTTAGCAGGGAAAGAACATGTCGACCTGAGCGCCTATGCTGAACAAAATATCCCTCTCAAAGAAACTGGCAGTCCGGAAATTGCAGCCGAGAACGCGCTGCACCTGATTAAAAGCGATTTCACCACCGGTGCATTGCTGACTGTTGATGGCGGACAGTATCTGTAAGCCTTTTAGCCACCCGTTGCAGGAATTGCTGCACCGGTGACGGCATCTGAAGCTGGCGACGATAAGTACAGAATTACCTTCGCAATCTGCTCAGGTTTAACCCATTGATCAAAATTGGCCTCAGGCATGGCCTGGCGGTTTTCAGGTGTATCAATTGTTCCAGGCAAAACACAGTTAACCCGAATGTGGCTGGGTTTCAATTCAGCTGCCATGCTTTCCGTCAGCCGCAACACAGCGCTTTTCACCGCTGAATAAGCGCCCATCCTTGCACCGCCTTTCATTGAAGCCCCGGCGCCAATCGTCACGATCTTGCCCTGCCCCGCTGATAGCATCCCGGGCACAAACGCTGCTGCAGCATTTAATAAGGGGGTCACATTGAGAGCTATCATGTGAGCCCAGGTATCCGTAGTGATCTCATCCACCCGTTGCCCCATAGAGAAACCACCTACCGTATTCACCAACACGTCCACGGGCTCCAGTCTGGAAATAATTTCCCCAGCCACCTGGAACATTGCCTCGCGATCCGTGGAATCTATGCCTTCAAAAAAGTGCACACCTTTAGAGTCGTGGCCAAAAATACTTTCCAATCGCCCCTGGCGATGATCCAGAGCACATACGGTACCGTCCTTTTCTAAAAACGCGTTTACGACCGCCCGCCCCAAATTCCCTGCGGCGCCAGTGACCACGATGATTCGATTTTCAAAATCCGACATTTCATTTTCCTTTCAACAGTCCCTTTAGGCTCATTCGATTGGCGCAATCAGGGTATCCGCCAACCAGGCCTCCCATTCCTGAGCAGAAATATGCTGTTGAGAAGCCTCCTGCTGGGTAAAGCTTTGTGACTCACGCGCCAAGGCGACCAACGCCTGATCGTGAAAATACTCGCCACGAAAATCATGATAGATGCGCTCACCGGTCAAGAAGCACCAGGGTGCCAGGCTATACAATTGATCTGGCGCTGGTTGGGGAGGTATAAATTGGAGCGACTGACGCTTTTGAGACCGGGTAATAATTTCACCATAGGTTGAAACCTGGCGATGATAATTGAGATGTTCCTGTAAATAAGGCAGTACGTCCGAATGGTTTTCTCTGCGCCCGGCTAAAATAGCCAGTACACGGTTAACCGCGCCCTCGGTGTCGCCAAAATCAACCTTGTCGATCAGGTGGTCTGGCAACAAAGTGCGATGAACGCCGACCTGTGCAACGATACTGGGCGTTCCACACGCCAGGGATTCATAGGCCACATTGCCAAAAGTCTCCACAAAGCTCCCCAGGCACAGAGTCGCACGACCCAGGCTATAAAGTGCCGCCATCTGCTCCTGGGCCAGCCAAGGAATAAAAACAAAGTGTTCGCGTACGCCCAGTTCGTCCATCAGCGTCATCATCTGCTGATAAAAATCGGCCTCGCCACCGGAGACCATTGATTGAATCCACTCGGGGATCAATACCTTCACCCGTTGCAGCCCATGTTGATGCACTAATCGGTCGACCACTTTGATCGTTTCAGGCAGCCCCTTGCCTGGCTCTGGGCGATGGGGGTGCAGAAGGATGAGATCATCTTGCGGATTTACTTTCAGGCGTGCAGCCAGAGCAGAATAATCAACCAGTTTAAACACCTCGAGATCGATTCCATTGTTTACCAGATGCATGCGCTCTTGCAAGCCGGGATAAAAGCGGCCCGCAGTTGAGCGAATAACATCGTAAGAAAACTGCGAGATGCAGATTACATCATCAGCCTTGCCAACAAACGTCCCCAGAACGGATTCCGGGTAGATATTGTCGCGAAACGATGTCACGGTTGGAATGTGCGCATACACATCCGAAATCAGGAATTCGCCATCATGAATATAAAACCGATCAGCGGTTTGTAAATGATATGAAATGCGTTCAACAATCAACCCCAAATCCGCACCACTGATGGCATAGGGCTGCGGAAAAGGCAGATGAAAAGGTAAAATTGGCAGCACATGAACATTTTTAGCCCATTCAAAGCCCGTGGAATGCGGCTGGCTTTGAGCGCACAAAATTTTTACAGCATGTCCCTCCTGCCCCAATAAACGGGTAATGTGATAAAGATGCTTCGAAGCGCCACCGGTGATTACATCCGGGAAAATCGGGTTAATAGAAAAAGCGACGATTTTCATCTCACCTCTGAACTTGTTTTTGGTACAATTATATCCACAGGAATAAACGATTTATGGACAAAATTTTCATCACAAACCTCTCGGTAAACGGTCTGCTTGGTATTCATGCGCATGAACAAAAATTTCCACAAGAAATTCGCATCAGCGCAATTATCTCTACAGATATTCGGTCAGCTGCACTTAACGACGATATCCGGCAAACGGTCAATTATTCAACACTGGCCAATAAGATAACCCAATTTATCCAGGCTAAGCCTCACCTGACCATCGAGGCGTTAATTGAAGCCCTGGCGGCTGAAATCCTGCAAGACGAGCGCATCAGCGCCCTCTGGCTGCGGGTAGAAAAACCAAACGCTGTCCCTGCAGCCGAGTCTGTAGGAATTGAAATTACCCGTTCTCGCTAGATATTCAGGCGTTCAGCGCCGCGAGAAATATTATCCAAAAACTCCATCCGTGTTGATATATCTCTGCGAAAGGCGCCCAGCATTGCCGAGGTGGTCATCCGGGCGTCGTGTTTTTTCACGCCGCGCAGCATCATGCACATGTGCAAACCCTCCACCACAACAGCCACACCCTTGGGTTTAAGCACCACATCCAGGTACTCCGCAATTTGAGTTGTCATTCGCTCCTGCACCTGCAGACGCCTTGAAAATAGATCAACAATCCGGGGAATTTTTGAAAGGCCAATCACTTTATCCGAAGGGATATACGCCACATGCGCGCGTCCCATAAAAGGCAGCATGTGATGCTCGCACAAACTATAAAATTCAATATCGCGCACAATCACCATCTGGTCATAAGCCACATCAAATACTGCGTCGTTAATCAAAGCGCGCGGATCCATTCGGTATCCCGCCAGCAATTCTTTATAGCTATTGGCCACGCGCTGGGGCGTTTTTATCAGGCCTTCCCGTTCAGAGTCCTCACCAATTGCATTCAGAATTTCCTTAACTGCTGCTGCGATCGAATCAGTATCCATTGGTTGTTCACAAAATAAGTCCGCTGCTAATGCCAGGGGGTCATCACAATTGATATTCATTCGAAACCTCCAAGTTTTTAAAGTGTTCACGCATAATTGTATTCAATTAATCAGAAAAATAAAAACGGCTTGTGCCATTTTCACCGCACAAGCCGTTTTTTAAAGACCGCCAGACTTATCCGATTTCAGGGATGATGATCCCATAACTGCCATCACGGCGTTGGTAAAGCACATTAAACTCGTTTGTATTAGCATTAAAAAAGACGAAGAAACTTTCATGCCCTAAAAGTTTCATTTGTTCGATGGCCTCAAGCTCGTCCATGGGGATCAGCATAAAGCGTTTTCGACGGGCAATGATAGGTGCTTCTTCGATCTCGTGGGCTTCTTCCAGAGGTGTTTCAATGACTTCGGCAATCGTTTGTCCGTCGCCTCGGCCGCGGGTGCGTTTGCCTTTAAAGCGCGTGATCTGACGGCGCATTTTATCCAGGGCTGCATCCACCGCAGAAAATATGCTGTCCGAGCGTTCCTCCGAACGCAGAATGAAGCCCTTTCCACGCAATGTAAGCTGGGCAACGTAGCGATCATTGGCGTTTCTGGCTGTCTTGACGTGTGAAAGGTCTACCCGGCTTTCGTCAACTTCCTCCAGGAATTTTTCGAGCTTTTCAACTTTCATTACAACGTAGTCATTAAGCCGATCGGTCAATTCTAAATTCTTGGTAAAGATTTCGATTTTGACAGTCATGTTTGCCTCCATTCATATTTGGGTTGATTTATTATACTTGATGCTGGGTTGGTTAAGCGCAAAGGTACGGTCGTCAAATCGACCCAGGGTCAAGCCGTAGACCGCACCCGAGCCGGCTTCACGCAAAGCACTTGCACAGGCCGCCAATGTAGCCCCGGTCGTCATCACGTCGTCGACAACCAGGACGCGTCGATTGGCAACAACGTCATTCAGGGCTGCAAACGCGCCGTGCACATTCTGCCGCCGTACCTCACCCGAAAGCCCCACCTGGCTGAGTGTATCTCGAACTCGTTTAATTCCAAAAGGATGATAGCGAATCCCCAAGTGGGCCGCTAAAGGCTTTGCAATACAGGCCGCCTGGTTATACCCGCGCTCAGTCAGGCGCTGTGGACTCAGGGGCACTGGCATCAGTAAATCGATCGACCAGCCCGTTTCAGCGACCAATGCTCCCAACAGTCCTGAAAAGAACTCGCCTAGCCCCGGGTTGTTCTCATACTTCAAACTGTGGATACAATCCCGGATAACGCCTTCGTAAACTGCCAGATTGCGCACCGCAGTGTAAGCTGGCGGATGCATCTGGCAGGCAACACATGTAGATTTGTGATTGGAAACAGGTGCACCGCAGATGGCACAGCGTTTCCCCCTGATGAACTTGATCTTCGATTGACAGCTTTCACACAGGCGATAACCGGGCTCACCACAGCTTGCACACACAGGCGGCTAGATCCAATCCAATGATCGCCAGAAATTTCTTTGGATCAATGCGTTCAATCGACCTTTCACTGCAGGTTTTCGCATCTTTTCCTTGGACGGGTGTTATTCGGTTATTGCAATGATAAGATAAAATCCTGCCAAAGATTGGATATTGCTGGTCGCAACAATAAAAAAATCGTAACAAGTATCAAGATCGCTAATATCGCGATTAAGATCCACTCAACCCACCCCTCTCCCCGCTCAAAAGGTAGTTTCGACATAGGGCCTCCACAAATTGATTTCACTAATTATATACCACGGTTTGTATGAATTTGTAAAGCAATTCTTCAAAGGTTAGCTTCGGAATCAAGGATTCGGGGCATAGCATTTGTTAACCCTCCTTTATCATTCGTCTTTTTCTTCCCTCATCTTTATTCGCCCAGCCGTCCCCGCCCTGCCCGGCGTGGTATACTTCTCTTTCAGATTCAATAATTATCTAATCACCGAGGATACCCCTATTGAACCCGCCGAACAACAGCCACCCCAGGCAACTTACGTTGAAACAGACTCTAACCACCTGGCTGCCCCTCGTCGCCAGCTGGATGTTGATGGCTGCCGAGCTGCCCGGCATCAACGCCATTATTGCCCGCCTACCCCAGGCTGAAGTACACCTGGCAGCCTACGGTGGCGTGGTGTTCCCCATTGCCTTGGTGATCGAATCCCCCATCATCATGCTCCTGGCCGCGTCCACCGCCTTCAGTCGCGATTGGGCCTCTTATCAACGCCTTAAAAAGATCACCCTGTGGATGGGGATCAGCCTGTCGGCGTTGCACCTGCTGGTAGCCATCACCCCTTTATATGATTTCATTGTCCTTACCCTTTTGCGGGCGCCAGAAGCCGTAATTGAACCGGGGCGTGCCAGCTTGCTCTTCCTCACCCCCTGGACCTTCGCAATTGCCTACAGGCGCTTCCAGCAGGGAGCCATGATCCGCTTCGACAATTCCCGCATGGTCAGCGAAACCACGGCAGTTCGGCTGACCACGGATGTGGTCGTGCTGGCCATTGGTTATTCAATCGGGTCCATCCCCGGGGCAACCCTGGCGGCTATCGCCCAGGGTGTCAGCGTCTCCGTTGAAGCGCTCTACGCTGAACTGCGCATCCGGAAGATCCGCCACCTGATCAAAACCGCAACCCCGATCGAGACCCCACTGACACTGAAACGCTTCATTGTTTTTTACAGCCCCCTGGCCCTCACCTCCATCCTGTGGTACCTGTGGCAGCCCCTGGTTTCTGGAACGATCTCCCGCATGCCGTTCCCCCTCGAGTCACTGGCCGTTTGGGCGGTGACTTCCGGGTTAATTTCCATCATCCGGACGCCCGGGGTGGCCTTCAATGAAACCACCGTCGCGCTGCTGGAAAGGCCTTGTGCTTTCACGATGCTGCGCAAATTTACCCGCATAGTTGCCCTGATCATCGCTGCAATGGCGAGTCTCTTCGTCTTCACACCCCTCTCTCGATTTTGGTTCAGCACTGTTGCCAATCTTCCCGCCGACCTGACAGAGACCGCTCGTACCACCCTGGCGATCGCGCTTGCAGTTTCGATCTTCAGCGTGTACAACCATTTTTTCCAGGGGATCATCCTGCAGCAAGAGCACACGCGCCCGGTGGCAGAGTCCACAATAGTGTTTTTGCTAACCCTGGCCCTCACGTTGATCATCGGCGTGGTCACCTCGGTTTTCAAGGGCGTCTTCGTGGTTGCAGCGGGGTACACCCTGGCACACCTTACCCAGGGTCTGTGGTTGATGATCCGCAGCCACAAACAGCGTAAACTGCTATCACATTGTGAAACCAATTAAGAACTTGTGCTAACTTCTGGATGCGCAGATTACAGCTCACGGTGGAGCAGCATGCCTATCAATGCCATCAGAACCCTGGCATCTGCGTTCGGCCTCGGGAAAAGCCCAACCAGGCCTTCATGTGCCTGGTGGATGTATTTTCCGGCAAGCGCTTTGACATAAGCACCCGCCCCACACGCTTCCAAAAGGTCTGCCATCGCTCTGATTTGTCCCAGAGCAGGGTTTTCAACGTGCCAGAGCGCGCGAAATTCGCTGCTTTCTCGCAAGCCAAACAGCACTGGCAGGGTCTTTTTTCGTGCCAACAGATCAACCGAGGCCGATTTGCCTGTCACCGCCGGATCTCCCCAAATGCCCAGATAATCATCCTGAATTTGAAAGGCCATCCCTAACGCTTCTCCCAACGTGCGCAGGCGGGTGAGTGTAACTTTGCTGGCGCCCGCAGCCAGACCGCCCATCGCCGTACTGTAGGCGATCAGCGCAGCCGTCTTGCCCCCAATCATGGCCAGGTAAGCCTCCAGGTCAACCGCATCCTCGGTCTCGAAGGCGATGTCCAGGTATTGACCGCGGGTGAGGTGCAAGCAAACCTGGTTCATCTCCCGTACCGCGCGCAGAGCCACGGCTTCGCCGCAGGTTTCAGTCAAACCCAGAAGCGCCAGTTGAGCAATACTAAAAAGCGCATCCCCGGCATTCACCGCCTGGGCCAGCCCCCAGCGCGTCCACAGCGTCGCACGCCCATGACGCGTGGGCGACTGGTCTTCAATATCATCATGGATCAACGTGAAATTATGCAAAAACTCAATCCCCAGCGCCGCCGGCATGGCTGCTGCAGCGTCGCCTCCGCAGGCTTCGGCACATAGCAGCGTGATGACCGGACGCAGACGCTTGCCGCCGGCCAGTTCATCCTCCCAGCCCAGGTGATAGCGCAGCATGGTCCGCAGTTCTGCGCTCGCGCCAAAATCCAGGTCGTTCAGAAAGGACTGCAACCGCCCTTCGATAACTTCAACGAGCTGGGGCAATCTTTCTTTCAGGGGCATCGCTTATCCTTCCTGTGGGGTGGGGTTTAGCTTTTCCGGCGACAGATCTGCCAGGCGGCGCGCGCCACAGGCAAACATAGCAATACGCACCTGCTCCACGATCATCTGCATCGTCTTTACCGTCGCCTCCAGCGATTCATCCGCCGCTTTCAAAAAAGGGCCGGCCATCCCGCCCATTGAGGCGCCCAGTACCAAACACTTAACAATCTCCACGCCCGAGCGCAGACCGCCCGAAGCAAAGACCGGTCGGTCATGGAAGACGGGCTTCACCGCCAGCAGGGAATCCGCCGTCGGAAGGCCCCAATCCACGAAGGCGGCCGCCGTCTGTGCCCGGTAAGGGTCGGACTGGCGGTGCATCTCCACCTGCGACCATGAAGTGCCCCCTGCGCCAGCCACATCCAGCGCGTCGACGCCAGCCTCATACAGCAAACGGGCTGCCGCCGCGCTCAACCCCCAGCCAACCTCTTTGACGATGATCGGCACGCCCAGCTTCACCCGCAAAGCGGCTATTTTGTCCACCAGCCCTCGGAAATCTGTCTGCCCTTCGGGCTGCAGCACTTCTTGCAGCGGGTTCAGGTGCAAAATTAAGGCGTCAGCTTCGATCATCTCCACAGCCCGACGGTATGCATCCACACCATAACCCGCGTTCAACTGCACCGCGCCCAGGTTGGCCAGCAGCAGGATGTTGGGTGCATAACGCCGCACCTGGAAGCTTTCTGCCAGCGCCGGGTTCTCGATCGCCGCGCGCTGCGATCCCAGGCCCAGCGCCAAGCCCAGCGTTTCGGCAGCCTGCGCCAGGTGACGATTGATGCGCGCCGCGCGCTCGGTGCCCCCCGTCATCGACGAGACCAGCACCGGCACCCGCTGCTGCACGCCAAACAGCGTTTGCCCCAGTTCCACCTCTTCCAGCGCCAGCTCGGGCAGCGCTTGGTGCACCAACCGGTAGCGTTCCAGGCCCGTCGTCAGGCCCGAGGCCACATCTTCTTCCAGGTTGATGCGGATATGATCGTCTTTTCTTGCGGCAATCTGCGTGTCTTTTTTCATGGTTGGCTGTTAATTAAGGGTAAAGCCGGGGCGCAGCCTTGACAGAACCCCAGAGCTTGTTAGAATTTTAATCATTATAAACCACATAGGAGGCACGGTATGTCCGATTATCTGCAAATGGTCAAAGAAGTTATCGCCGATGTTTTAAAGGTCGATATCGATAATATTACCCCCGAAACCCGCTTCATTGAAGATTTAAAAGCCGATTCAATGGACCAGTTCTTCCTGATCGACGGGTTTTGTGAAAAATTTGATGTCACCATCTCGGATGACGATGCTCGCGAGATTCGCACGGTTCAGGACATCCTCGATTATATCGACAGCAAATTGTAAATGAAAAAGGGTGAATGGTGCCTGACGTCAGGGGGAATTTGGAGCCAGGGCCCAGAAATGCGGTAGCAGGAACCTGGGGGCAGGTCGCCTATACCTGCCCTACTTTTGCATTAATACCTCAATGCGTGCGCCGCCCCGTCATTGCGAGGCACGAAGCAATCTCAACAACGTCATCCTGTCATGCGGGGCACGAAGCAATTTCAACAAAGTAATTACAATTTTCTTAACCTGAATTGGATCATCGTCCTTGCTCTTCCTTCAGTGTCCTCACCTGCCAGCAACGTGTGGGATTCACACGCAAATTGCCCCAGGTACGCATACACCCCTGAAGATACTTTCTTAAATAAATGCAATTCACGGCTATCTTTGGCGTGGTCAGCGATAGCGCGATTACCCCGTTTCATTTCCATATCGCCATACTGACTCTCACCGGAGAATAAAAACACGTCATCGGCGAGCCATCCATCAGCGTACCCATGTGTTCTGCCAATCGTGGATGAAAACAAGAACACAAACGGGTAATTCGCACAGGGAGCAATGCCCGATTGACGGTTTCCACCAAAACGATCATGCAAATCGCGTTGACGGTGAAGATGTTGACCTTCTTGAAAAGGAAATTCTATCCTATTCACCAGAGGTATATTTTTTCCAGTCATAGTAGATCCTTTCAATTATGAAAGTCCTTCTTTAGCTTGTAAAACCAAAGCACGCCCCACTTTCGTAATCTCCCACACGCCACGCGCTGAATCCGACATCAGGTAACCCTCCTGCACCAATTTAAATCGTGCCCAGGCAGAATTATTCCGCCTTCCGATTACCCTATGGTCCGAAGGCATGGGTTGATAACCCTATTCATTTAGCGGATTGTTCATCTTCTGCAGAGTATTGATTCCCTTTTTGTGGTGCCATAATTAAATTAATTGTAACACATCCAACTAAGAGAAATATTATTTTATTACCTGGAATGAACTTATAAGTGCACGCCTTGCTCCGTAATCTCTGTGCAGCATCAAGTCAATTTTACAAATAATTTACAACTTTCATTAATAAACCTAATTTATTTATATTGTTACTAATCTAAGATTTATATATGATGTTGTTATGATAATCAATAAACTTATTATTCACGCTATGCCCATCAACAAAATACAAATTTGACATAGTAAGTTTTATGGAACCATAATCTAATAGCACATGGTGATTAGGACAGACTCAAATCACATTTTCTATGATATCTCGCCCCTTGTGCTCATCACCTAAAGGTTGAACATGATGCACATGCCCAACATGTTTACTACCGACTACCAACTGCCGACTACCGCCCACCAGCGCCGTGTGCAGGTGCGTGAACTCTCTTTTTCGGGCGGACCAACCGGTATATTCCTTGGAACCAACGAGACGACCGGCGAGCAAATCGTTGGACATCTTGAGTGGGAAGACAATAAATATCAGATTGGCACCGTGCACGTGATCTTCACCGATGGCATCCGGCAGGATTACATTGTCTTGGGTGAGAAAGTGTTTTACGACTGGCCGTAATGCCAGATGAATGACCGATGATCGCAGGGTATCCACCGGATTTGAAAGTCCCTGGCGCCTTCCCTACCTCCCCCGCACCAACGCGGGCACTTCCTCCGGAACGCGGGCCACGCGCACACCGGCCGCTTCCAGTGCGGCCACCTTATCGACGGCGCGCCCCACTCCCCCGGCGACAATCGCCCCGGCGTGCCCCATGCGCGTCTCTGCTGGTGCGGCCAGCCCGGCAATAAAGCCCACCACCGGCTTGGTCATCACCTCGGCAATGTACTCAGCCGCCAACTCCTCGTCTCGTCCGCCAATTTCACCAATCAGCACCACGCTGTCGGTGCCCGAATCACCCTCAAAATGTGAAAGGATATCCACGAAATTTGCCCCGACAATCGGGTCGCCCCCGATGCCTACGCAACTGCTGGTGCCCAGCCCCGCCAGCATCAGCTCGTGCATCACCTCGTAGGTCAGCGTGCCCGAGCGCGACACCACGCCCACCTTTCCCGCTGAGGTAATCTCACCGGGGATGATACCCACGCGAGTGTGCGGCGGCGAGATGATCCCGGGCGTGTTGGGCCCCAGCAGGCACACATTCCGGCGCCCCAGCACGGTGCGCACGGTCAGCATCTCCTTAACCGGGATGCCTTCGGTAATACACACAATCAGTTCAATGCCGGCATCCGCCGCTTCCAGGATGGCATCCGCGGCAAAGCGCGCCGGCACAAAGATTACACTGGCGTTGGCGCCGGTCATCTCCACCGCGGTCATCACCGAATCAAACACGGGCACTTTGCCGTTCAGCACCCATTCGCCGCCTTTGCCGGGCGTCACCCCGGCGACGATGTTGGTTCCATAATCCAGCATGGCCTGGGCATGAAAAACCCCCTCGTGCCCGGTAATACCCTGCACCACCAAGCGGGTGCTGTCGTTGACCAAAATACTCATACCTTCACCGCCAGTGAACGCGCCACTGCCATCTCGGCCGCCTCAGAAAGGGCGTGCGCCGTCTCCAGGTTTGCGTCCGCCAAAATGCGCTGCCCTTCGGCCGCGTTGGTGCCCGCCAGCCGGATCACTAAGGGCACCGTCGGTTCAATCTCTTCCAAAGCCGTCCGGATGCCCTGAGCCACTTCGTCACAGCGGGTGATGCCGCCAAAGATGTTGATCAACACCGTGCGCACCTGGCGGTCTGCCAGCAGGATGCGCAGCGCGGCAGTCACTTTTTCAGCACTGGCGCCGCCGCCGATATCCAGGAAGTTGGCCGGCCGGCCGCCCTTATGTTGAATGATGTCCATGGTGGCCATCGCCAGCCCGGCGCCATTCACCATGCAACCGATGTCGCCGTCCATCTTGATATAAGCCAGGGCGAATTTGCGCGCTTCGGTCTCCTCGGGCGCCTCGGCAGAGATGTCCCACAGGTCAAACAAAGCCGGGTGCCGAAAGAGCGCGTTGTCGTCGATGACAATCTTTCCATCCAGCGCCGTCAAACGCCCCTCGGTGGTAATCACCAGGGGGTTAATCTCGGCCAGGGTGGCGTCCAGGTTTTGATAAACCCTGTACAGGTTCAGGGTCAGCGGGACAAAAGCTCGCCACAGGGAGCGCGGCAGCTCGATCTCGGCAGCCAGGTTGCGTACCTGGAAATCGCGCAACCCCAAAAGAGGGTCAACGCTCGCCCGAGCGATTTTCTCCGGTGCGGCCTGGGCCACCTGTTCAATATTAATGCCCCCCTCCGCGCTGACAATCAGCAAAGTTTCGCCACGTTCGCGGTCGACCGTCATACCCACGTACAGCTCCTGCCGAATGTTGATCGCCTCCTCAACCAGCAAGCGACGCACCGGGTAGTCCTTGATGCGCCGTTCAAAGATTCTGGAAGCTTCCTCTTCAGCCTCTTACGGCGAGTGTACCAGGCGGATGCCGCCAGCCTTGCCGCGGCCGCCCGCCAGCACCTGCGCCTTGATGACAGCAGGCCCGTGCAGCTCTTCAGCGATGAGCCTGGCCTCCTCGGGGGTGGCAGCTAACCGCCCCTGGGGAATGGGAATGGTATGTTCAGTAAAAATTTCTTTGGATTGGTACTCGTGAAGTCGCATGCGAATTTGTGAAATTTAACGAGTTATCGACCCCATTATACCATGCAACACCCAAGGATTATTGCCATTTTTCAAAAATGTTTGGGAATTTTAAATCGAGCATTTGGCATGAGGCTGCCCTTGTATTACACCCGCGTTTCGTTCGCAGCCTTACCCCTTCCATCCTCCGCACTCTATCCCCGCCCTTCCTTTTGCTTTCAACTTAAAACTTTGGCACTCTTCCAAATTTAAACAACACAAGGATACCCGGCTGCGCGCCAGGTATCCTTAGTTTTTTAGCAAATATTAAATTTATCCTTTGAGGAAGTCCTGCAGGGCTTCTTTGCTAATACGGTATGCCGTGCCGATTTTGCGGGCTTGCAAATCGCCAGCTTCAATGGCTGCCACCACATCTTCTGCAGAAACTTTCAGGAATTCAGCCGCTTCAGTAGGGGTCATAATATCAGGCATCACGCCAGGTGCTGCCCCGCCTGCCGCAGCCTGGGGCTTGCTGGCACTGCTGAGGGCATCCGTCAACACATTGCCAATGCCCATACCAGCGCCGATCCCCGCGGTCAGGCCCGCGCCGCCAGACGGGTTCTGGGCTGCATCGCGCATAGCGTCCGCCGCCTGCAGCTGGGTATAGGTTTGCATATCAAGCATACCCATTGCCCGCAGTTCCTCGGCCGATTTTTCCGAAGGCTTCAAGTTGCCAATGTAAAAAGATTTCAGCTCAAGCCCAATCGCCAGGAAGTCATCCTGGGCTTTGGCGCGCACACCGGCTGAAAGCTCATTGGTCAACCCAATCAGCTCAAGCACATTGCTCGTGGCTGTGGTTTCTCCCAACAGATCGGTCAACTTCGCCAGCAACATCACCCGCAAGCGGTTCTCAATATCGCTGGTGCGGTACATTCCCTGTGCGCCAACAATCTGGGTTACAAACTGCTGCGGATCCGCTACCTGGAAGCTATAGGTGCCAAAACCCTGCAACAAAGCAACGCCCAGGCCCACACCGGGGTTGCGCACGATAATCGGTTGCGGCGTACCCCATTTCAGGTCGGCAAATTCACGCATCGAAATATAAAATACTTCAGCAGTAAAGGGCGTTCGATCGCCAAAGGCTTTGCCAATCAGGCCAACAAGCCCGGGGATGTTCGCCGTGGCAATCGTGTGACGACCCGGACCGAATACATCCAGGGCGCGCCCATCACGCATGAAAACCACATTTTGCGATTCGCGCACAATGACCTGTGAACCAATCCGCAGGTCAGCAACGCCGGTCTCCGGGAAGCGGTGCACAATCTCATCCGTCATTTCCTTGGGATATTCAACTACATCAAAAATTCTAGCCATATTCGTTCACTCCAATTTCTAATCTCAACAAATTTCAAACAAAGCAGTTGCGGCTAATCGGCGATGCCCTGCATCACTTCTGTACGCTTGTTGAAAGCATCTACACATTGCTGGCTGACAGTGGTCAAATGGCGAATGGCTGCGTCCAGGCCCTCTTCGCCAATTGAGGTTTCCACGTTGTCAATCGCAGAACGCACGCCATCAGCAAGTTCCAGCAGCTCATAATCGTACTGGTACACCTGGCCCAACTGCTCTTCGTTGATCTTGATCGCGTCAAAAACGCCAGAATAACCATACGACGCCGTGCGAACCCGGTCGGAGAATTGGCGCAGTTTAATTGAGGCGTTTTCCAGGCTGCCCACTGCTGAAAGTATACCCTGGTCAACCAGTTCACGCTGCAAACTCGAGACTCGCTGGTTCAGGGCATCAAATTCATTGGCGATTTTCTCACGCAACAGCTTGTCCGACATCCGTCGGTCGTTGCGTTCGATATAGCCTTTGAAGCCCGGGATCTTGGCCAGGATCTTTGTCAGGAAATCCTGTTGCCCGGTTACTTGGTCTAAAATATCACTCATAGTTCCTCCATTTTCTACATTGTAGATCAATCATGTTCGTCAATATGTTCGTCCGTTAAAAGTATACAAAGAAAGCAGCCAATCAACAATAGATGCAAAATAGATTCGCTCAGGTGTATACCCTGTTAATTATATTGCATTTAATAAAAATCGGGGCAAACAACTATAAATAATACGTTCCTCTCGCCTTTAATCGATTAGAAAAGCAAGCCTTAGAAACTGCCTTCTTAAGGCATACCCGTATTCACTATAAAAACACGCGCCAGGTGGCGTACAGGCTTATTTTGGGCGCTGCTCCAAAACTCGCAACGCGCTCTGGGCCATGACCGCCACGGCATAGGGCAGACAAGCCTCATCCACATCAAATTTCGGGTGATGATGCCCGTAATCTAAGTCACGCGCAGGATTGGCCGACCCCACCATCATGAAGCAACCCGGCGCCTTTTGCATCATCAGCGAAAAATCTTCACCTCCCATAGTTTGCAAATCCGTCTTAATTTTTGCATCCGGCTGAAGCTCTAAAACAACTTCCGTCATCAGTTCGGCCAACACAGGGTCATTAATCACGGGTTCCGTCACCTTGATCAGTTCAATCTCAGCCTGGCAGCCCATGGTTCCGGCAATCTCGGTGATGATGGTTTTAAACCGTTCAATCACAGTTGTCATCACTTCGGGCTTGAAGGCGCGCAGCGTCCCGGTGAGGAGGGCCTCCTGTGGGATGATGTTATTGGCGGTTCCTGCCTCAACCTGGCAGACCGAGACCACAGCAGTATCTAACGGGTTAATATTGCGAGAGACAATCGATTGCAACGCAGTGATAATATGCGCCGCCGCCAGGATCGGGTCTCGCGTCACGTGGGGCTGGGCGCCGTGCCCGCCCTTACCACTTAATTTCACATTAAAAATCTCAGAAGCGGCCATCGTAGGCCCGGGCGTGAGCCCATACCAGCCTAATTGCAATTCGTTCCATACATGAAGGCCCAAAATATAATCAAGTGACGGGTTTTCCAGCGCCCCCTCTGCGATCATGCGCGCTGCGCCGCCGTCCATCTCCTCGGCTGGTTGAAAAATAAACTTGATCGTTCCTTGTAGTTCATCTTTCTTCTCTGCCAACAGCTTGGCCACGCTCAGCCCCACCGCGGTGTGACAATCATGCCCGCAGGCGTGCATCTTCCCCGGCACCAGAGATGCATACGAGGCGCCAGTCTCCTCCTGGATTGGCAGCGCATCCATATCAAAGCGCAAACCCAATACCGGAGTCTTTGCTGCGCCGTGCAATAAACCAATCACGCCGGTTTCAGCAATGCCGGTGGTCACCTCCAACCCCAGGTTCCGCAGTTCATCCGCCACAATTTGGGCGGTGCGTACCTCGTTAAAAGCCAGCTCCGGGTGTTGGTGAAAATCACGCCGCCTGGCAATCGTTTCATCGCGTAGGGCAAAGGCACGTTCGAGTAATGTCATTCTGAAGTCCTCCTGAAAATAATTCGCCGAAATTGTTCTTTGACGATAAAGTCTTCACCGGTATTATTATGCACCCGTTCAAGCATCCGTTGCTCAAAGGCGCGCGGATCTCCAATTTGAGAAGCGTGCAATTTCAACGCCTGCAGCTTTTTATCCCAATGTTCCGTCACATCCAAACAGACGTCCGGTTCATTGGTCAAGCTCATCCACACCTCTTCCACCTCGTGGGGCTCAAAGCCCTCTGCAATCAGTTCGGGAAAGAAAAATCGGTTTCCCGCCGCTGGAAAGACCGCGTCAATCACCACCTGTCCGGCAGCCCGGTGGTCAGGGTGGTTAATATACTGCTGGCTGGGAAACAGGTTCTCCGGATCACAGGTGACCAGAATGTGCGGACGGTACTGACGGATAAAACGCACGACATGCTTGCGCAGTTCAAGATCCGGGGTCACATACCCGTCCTCATAATCCAGATAATCAACCGAGGTCACCCCCAGGAATCTGGCTGCTTTGTTTTGTTCTTCAACACGGATTTTGGCGATCGCGCAGGCTGTTAATTGCGGGTCTTTAGCACCCTTATCGCCTTTGGTCAATAACACATAGCGCACTCGGTGCCCTGCTTTAATCCACCGGGCAAGCGTGCCGCCCAGAAAAAATTCCGGGTCATCGGGGTGTGCCAGAATTACGAGAATTTCTTTGGTCGTTCCCCAGTTTTCAATCGTTTTCATGGCACAATGATCCTTTGATGCTAAACGATCGTATTATTTTTTCTGGCCCCCAGAGCGGCGAGGTCTCTGGCCACGCCTGGGTCTTGAGGTGCGCTTTTTCTTTTCGCGTTTAGCCTCTTGCGTTTCAGGCGCAACAACCTGGTCTTCGGGTCGGCTGACAGGCGGTTCAACTTCTAATGGTTCCTCGGGCAGCGCTTCAACCTGTTCGCCTTCGGCAATGCGTTTAGCCCAATCAAGCTGCTCTTTTGTGAATTCACGGGGGCCGATTGTAGGGATATCCACAATCACCGACTGACGCATGGGCAAAATCTGCACTACCTTGCCCTCGCCCGCGGGTGTGAATACTTTCTTTTTTCGTTTAGGCAGAGTCTTGATCGCTTCCACATACTGGTCATATTCATAAATCAAACAACACCGCAATCGACCACACATACCCGTGATCTCGGAAGGCGTTAACGAAATATCCTGGGCTTTAGACATACGAATAGAGATCGAAGAGAACTCTGTCAGAAATCTCGAACAGCAGCGTAATTCCAGTCCGCAAGCCCCAATGCCCCTGATCAGTTTTGCTGCATCTCGCGGTCCAACCTGGCGTAAATCACCATCAGCATCCTTAACCATCTGCTTAATCGCTTGCTGCAGCCGTTTTGCGTTCAAGTTCACCGGCGGTTCAGCGTTGATGAGCACAAACAGGCGATCACCGCCCAGGGAAAATTCTGCCGACAGGACCTTAACCCCACCCAAATCCTGCTCTACTAAATGTGCGCGAATTTCTTCAACGATTTCCTTTTCCCTGATGACCAATGCTTTCCGCTGCAATAAGTCTTGGGGGGTAGCGGGGCGCTCACCCGCTTTAAAGCCGTTCAACTCCAGCGCATCTACGGTCAAATTCACCTGGGTGATGTTTGCCAGCTGAAGACCACGGCTGGTTCGAACGACAACCGGGTCACCAGGCTTTAAATTGGGGTGACGGGACGCGTCAAAATAATAATTTTTCCCCACTTGCTCGAATTGAACACCGATGATAAAAGGTTCGCTCATATCTAAAAATTATATCACAGTAGCTTTTGCAATTAAAGCAGGCTCTATCCAAGCACAATCATGCTCATGCGTGCAGCAACCGACATCGCCAAGCCCAAAAGCGTCTTTGCACTGGGCGAATTGGGGTCTCCAACGACCACAGGTGAACCCTGGTCACCGCCCTCCCGGATACTTTCTTCGATGGGAATATTTGCCAGCAAAGGTGCGCCAGCCATGCCAGCCAGTTGTTCACCGCCGCCTTCGCCAAATAAACGTCGTAAAGAGCCGTCTTCAAGTTGCAAGTAGCTCATATTCTCAACAATTCCTAAAATCGGCACGTCCATCTTTTTAAACATCGAGACGGCCCGGGCAGCATCATCAAAGGAGACCTGTTGCGGTGTGGTGACAATCACGCCACCGCTAATCGGCACGGTCTGCACTAACGAAAGCTGCACATCGCCCGTTCCCGGTGGCAGGTCAACAATCAGGTAATCCAGTTCACCCCAATCCACATCCTGCAAAAACTGTTTGATCGCAGAGTGCAACAGTGGGCCGCGCCAGATCAGGGGCTGCCCTTCACCAACCATAAAGCCAATCGACATCACCTTCACTCCAAAGGCCTCTGCGGGCTGAATTTTCATGTCCTGCGGCGTAGGAGGCAGGGTATGCACGCCCATCATCATGGGCACATTCGGCCCATAAATGTCAGCATCCAGCAGGCCAACCTTTGCGCCACATTGCACCAGGGCCACAGCCAGGTTTACCGCCACGGTGGACTTGCCAACGCCGCCCTTGCCCGACCCCACAGCAATGATGTTCTTAATCGCCATGTCCGTGATCTTCTTATCTTCGGGCACCCTGGCGCCCATGGTGATATCCACCGCATCCACACCCGCCACCGCCAGAACGGCCTGCTCGACATCTCGTTGAATTTGCTGCTTCAGCGGGCAGGCCGGCGTGGTTAGTTCAACAGTCAGCGCCACCTTGCTGCCGTCAATTTTGATATTCTTAATCATGTTTAAAGAAACCAGGTCTCGTTGCAATTCCGGGTCCTGCACCTGGCTGAGTGCTTTTAAAATAGCACCTTCTGTTACTTGTGTCATGGGTATTCATCCTCTCAAACGTTATAAAATTTCTCGTTGAATCAAGCTTGTTTTGTCAATATGATCCGGGTGAAACCCACATCATCCGGGGAATTCATATCCAAACAACTTAAACCAGAACAATTTTACCCAGTTGTGGTCATTAATACCAATCAAGAGGGCAGACTCTTAATATCGGCCAATACGACAAGTTGTTTTTGTAAAAATTTTTAAGAGCTTTGCTTTAAGGCGCGCGTAAGCAGTTAATTAATCGACCTCGTCAACAAAAAAATACTCGGTCAGGTTTTTCAGGTCACTTTCCCGATCAACATCCAGCAAGGCACGCTCATCAACCCACGGAAGGTAATCCACTTTAAAGGCGTTAAATACGGCTCTCCCGCCCTGGTCACCACGAACCTTTTCTAACGCGCCAAAGGTTTCTCTTGCAAACAGCACCGGGTTTCCCCTGCGCTCCCGGGTCATCGGGGCAGTGATTGGCCCGCGCACAGTATTGTGACGTTCGATCAATTGCCGTACCATAGGTACCGTTATTTGTGGCTGATCGCTGAGTAAAAACAGCGCCCGGTCGCAATCATCGGGCAAGGTTTCCAAGCCGGCTTTTAACGATGAAGCCTGCCCCGATGCCCAATCGGGATTAAACACACACTGCACCGGCAGGTTCACAAGAGCGGTTTCAACCTCAGGTTGGTAAGCACCGGTGACCACAATCACCGGGTCTAACCCAGCCACAAGTGCAGTTTCAGCCACCTGAGCTACAAATGGCCTACCGCGCCATGCTAAAAGCTGTTTGGGTTCGCCCAAACGTTCACTTCCCCCAGCCGCGAGGATAATCCCAGCCGTTCGGCTATGTGCGCTGAAGATTGGCCCTTCCGGCTCGGGCTGCATTAACGAGCCGATCAACACCCTGTGGTACACACCTTCCAGCGCATGCGCTAATCTGGCTCCCTGGGCTTGCCTAATTGCATCTTCTGCCTGGTTTAAAAACAGTGTTCGGCGCGCGCCATTGGGGATCCCTTTAAGCCCCCCAATTGTCGATGATAATAACTGCTCCACATGTTCAACTCGGATGGCCTCACCTAAACCCAGGCCAGTGATTTGAGAAAACACCGCTGGCCTGTGGACAGAATCATCGTTCAAAGGTTTGCCCAATCCGCCCAACCCAGCCAGGACAACCACATGCGCAACCCAATCGGGAATGACGGGCTCATAGTCTGCTGGTGCCTTAATCAGGCGCTGGCGAGCGCCATCCGCTTCGATCAACAAAAACGCTTCACACTCGCGGCAAACCTGTGCCAGGGTTTCAAGCGTTTCCGGGCTCAAGCTCCCCCAACGGTCATGCTCATCAAGCACACCGGTGACTAAAAGCGTGTTTGTGTTTGCAATCTCGCTTTTGTTCACCTTATCTCGCGATGAAAGGATAAGATGTTTCTGAGCGATTCCCGTCTGCCAGCGCCCCAGGTGCGTGGTCGTGGTCATCACCACAGGGGCAGACAGTTCTTTGGCAAGGGCAGCCATGGCACTGGTTTTCCCACCGGCGCCCACAAAGGCAATCGTGTCTGCATCTTTCAGCCCAAGTGCCTGTGCAAATTGCATGCGCTGCTATGTTCCCCACAAGGCGGCCCGGATCTCTGGCCGGGTTAATAGCGCTTCTAACACCCCGCCGCCAATCGCCAGGGTTTTATCTGAAACCGTCCAACAACGAAAATCTTCCAGCCTCGGGTCGATGTCGCCCACCTTTGTTCCTTGCTCCACCCAAATTCCCGGGTGAAGCAGGCCGCGCACAAGGCCCTCAAAAGGCGCGCTAACCTCCTGATCGGCCACCTTCAGCACCGGTTCGCCAGCCTTAACCCTGTCGCCAAAGTTAGTCAAGGTTTGTACACGCCCCTCCACGGGGGCATACAAGACCCGTTCCCGGTCATAGTTCCCCACCTTCATCGGGATGCCAGTGCTCGGCTCCGGGCTCCCCTGCCAGTAAGCCCGGCCAAGAAAATGCCCGCGATTGGTCTCAATGGCGACATGGCAATTTTCACCAGCGATGAAGCCTGGGCCCAATCCAACCACAAGGTCAGCAATCGTCAACGACAGGGGGGTAAACCGTTTTCGCATTCGGCAATCAACAATCACCAAAGGTTTACTTTCTGAAAGCAACCTCAATTCGGGGTCAACGATTACCGGGACGATGCCTTCATTCCAGCATGAGGGCATCGCCGCCGGGGAGGAGATTAAGCGCCCGGTGATGCTCTCGATTGTAGTTTCACCATCGTAAACTGCCTGAGCGAACGCAACTGAACGCCGTACTGCCATGGGATGCGCGGTTTCAATCACTAAAAGAGGGATACCGACCCGATGCAAGCGTAAAACAACCCCGCTGGCAAGGTCACCGCCACCCCAAATAAGCGCAAAGGGTTTCATTTAATTTTCCCTAATCCCCGCAGCACCCTTTCCGGCGTAAGCGGGAATTCGTTGAACCAAACCCCGGTCGCATCGTAGAGCGCGTGCATCACTGCTGGTGCCAGGGGTAAAAGAGGCATCTCAGCCATACCTCGTGCCCCGTATGGCCCATTGGGTTCTGCATATTCAAGGACTATTGAGTCAATTTCATCCGGGATGTCCAAAACGGTTGGGATTAAGTAATTTGAGAGCAAACTGGTCTGAACATATCCATCTTTTTGGATGAAGTTTTCCAAAATCACGTATCCTGTAGCCTGTACCAACGCACCTTCAATCTGACCCACAACCTGAACTGGGTTAATTGCCTTCCCGACGTCATCCGCACAATAGATTTTCAACAAGTGCACTTCGCCGGTTTCTGTGTCAACTTCCAGCTCAACTACATCTGACACATACCCATAAGAAATATTCGGGTCACCTTCACCAGTGATCGGCGCCAAAGGCGTCGTGGCTGGCGCTCGATAAACATATTCACCGATTGCTGGTCGTTCTCCTGCAACCCATTTTTCCTTAGCCAGCTTAGCTGCACCAATAACAGCATTACCTGCCATAAAGGTCATGCGAGAAGCTGAAACGCTGCCCGCATCGCCAGTTAACGCCGTATCTGAGAAAACATTTTCAATCATCTCGTAGGGCACCCTCAGGGTTTCTGCAGCAAACTGGTTTACAACTGTATGCGTACCCTGGCCGACCTCGGCGGCAGCGTGGTACAACACAACCCGCTCGATTTCAGTTTCACCGTGTAGTTCAATCTTTGCATGGCAGGTTTCTTTCGCCCCAAAAGAAAAGCCTATATTTTTAAAAGCACAGGCCATGCCCCGGCCGCGCTTAATATGTTTGACGGATGCCATTTTCGGGGGTGTTTGCCAGCCTTCACCGGTTTTTTCCCATCCAGCCTTCACCGCGCAGGCTTCAACGACCGGTTTGATCGTCACGCCCTTGGGCGGTTTAATATTGGTACATAAAATCGAATCGTCTTCAATAAGGTTTCGCATGCGCAGTTCAACCGGATCCATTCTCAATGCTTCAGCCAGGCGATTAACTTGCATTTCTGCTTCGAACGCGCCTTGTGGTCCTCCAAAGCCGCGGAAAGCACCTGCTGGTACGTTATTGGTATAAACGGCTCGTGAATTTACGAGTACATTTGGAATCTCATAAGGGCCAACGCTCATCAAAGTCGCATTGCCGAGCACCTTGTTAGAAGTGTACACATATGCACCACCATCCGCAGTCACATCGACCTGCGCGGCTATAATTCTTCCATCGCTGGTGGCGCCCCATTTTGCCACCAATTTATAAGCGTGACGTTTATGATGCCCGATGATGGATTCTTCCCGGCTCCAGACAATCTTCACCGGCCGACTGATCTCACGATCCTGAAGGTGTTTGGCAGCCAAAGCCAGCACAATCTGTACTGACATATCTTCGCGACCGCCAAATGCACCGCCAATAGCCGGGTAGATCACCCGTACCTGCTCTATGGGAAGATCCAGGGCATGTGCAATCTGTTTGCGGTCTTCATGAGTCCACTGACCGGCCACCACAACCGTCACCCGTCCTTCTTCATCAATATAGCTGATCCCGGCCTCTGGTTGAAGGTAAGCATGTTCCTGCATCGGGGTGCGATATTCGCCTTCAACAATGACATCACAATCACGAAAAGCAGATTCCACATCGCCGTGCTGGATCTGGTACTGGAGGAAGATGTTCGAATCACGATCGGGATGCAACAAAACTGGATCATCTTTTAAAGCAGATTCTATTGAATCAACCAGTGGCAGGTCTTCATAATCGACAGTGATTTTCTGACATGCCTCAGCCGCAATTTGCTCTGTTTCAGCCACAACCAGAGCCACATTATCACCGACATATCGCACGCGGTCTGCAAAGGGTTTGGATGAGCCCGGCCCGCATAAAACCGGCTGGTCATTCGTGCCCAGACCGTATTCATTCACGGGTACATCTTTCGCGGTTAATACAGCCAAAACACCGGGGACCGCCTCCGCTGCAGTTGTATCAATCGCTCTGATCACTGCATGAGGGCGCCCAGAAAATAAGATCTTCATATAGGTCTGGTCTGGCAGATTAATATCGGCGGGGTAAAGCGCCTTGCCCTTTACCTTATCTTTGACGTCAACACGGATTACAGATTTACCAATTGTTACCATGATTGCTCCTATTCGCCTTTAAGCCCCATCGTTACCGTGCTTCAGATGGCTGGCACTTTCAATCGCTTCGACGATCTTATAATAACCGGTACAGCGGCACAGGTTTCCAGTGATCGCCTGTCGAATCTCCGCTTGTGTCGGTGTCTCTCGCTCTTCAAGAAGTTTGGCCGCGGCCATCACAAACCCCGGCGTACAAAATCCGCATTGGACTGCACCGTGTTCAATAAAGGCCTCCTGAACCGGGTGTAAAGTTTCACCATCGCTCATGCCTTCAATGGTCACAATCTCAGCGCCGTGCGCTCGGGGTGCCGGCACCAGACAACTCATCACCGCCCTGCCATCCAGATAAACGGTGCAGGCGCCGCATTCACCTTCGGCACACCCCTCTTTTGTGCCGGTTAATCCGGCTTCGTCGCGAATTAAATTCAGCAATGTTTTTTCAAAACCAGTTGTAAAACGGAATTCCTTACCATTGATCCAGGTATGAATCTCCTCACCCGTCCAGGGCAGTTTCGGCTTTTGGGTGTTTGTCCCCATTCCCATGAGCAAGATTGGCTCACTTGGGATTAGTGTTTTATCAACGCCATCTTTTACGGCGGTCAATGCTCGTTTTGCGATCACACCCATCATATAAGCTCTGTAATCAGCTGAGCCGCGCACATCCGAAATAGGATGTGCTGCCCTGGTCACCAATTTAACTGCATCTTTGATAACTGCTTCGGTAAGCTCTTTGCCAACAAGGAAAGTCTCTGCCTCCTCGGCATGGATAATTGTTGGTGCGGCTGCCCCCAGTGTAATTTGGGCGCTTTCGATCAATTCCTCTTGAAATGAAAGCAAAACACTGATATTAATCACAGAGATTGCCTGGGCTTTGCGCAACGCTGTTTTAATAAAAAACGATTCCTGGTGAGCGTCAAGCGCCGGGAAAAATACATCAATAATAATTTCATCGTTATTCATCACGGTTTTGCGCACACCGGTATAAAAATCAGCCAGAGGTACAAATCGTTCGCCACGCGTTGAAACCAGCTTGAGCGTCGCCCCCAACGCCATCAGGGGACTGATGGCATCGTTCGCAGGTGATGCTGTTACCAAATTACCAACCACCGTACCGCGATTACGGATTTGGGGCGAACCAATTTCCCAACTGGCCTGCAAAAGAGCAAAGGCTTTTTCCCGTATGAGCGGTGAGGCCAAGATATGGTTATGCGTTACCAGCGGGCCAATGTGGATCAAACCCGCTTCATCTTCGACAATTTCATCTAATAAACCAGGGATTTTTGTAATATCGATAATGGTATTAACACCCTGACGAACACCGCGTTCCAATTCGAGGATCAAATCGGTGCCACCGGCGATAATTCGTGCCGAATTTCCTTCCTCTGCTAACTTCCTAACGGCATCCTCAATTGAATCTGCTAAAATGTATTTTTTCCACATACGCTTCAATCTCCAAATTCTGCCCTTTGAAAATGTTTTTTCATCTGGTTGTAATGAGCGATGATTTCAGCCAGAACGCTTATCGCAATTTCATTGGGTGTTTCTGCATGTATAAACAGCCCAATTGGCGATTTAATCCTCGCCAAGGCTTCACTTGTAACCCCTTTTTCAATTAATTTTTCCTGGGTGTGCGCCCAGCGCCGTTTTGAACCGATCAGGCCGATATAAGGTACATCTGTCTCTAAAAGCGCGGGCAATCCCTCGACATCGACCTCCGAACCCCGGGTGACCAACACCAGGTAAGTGCGATTGTTCAGCGACAGTTGCTCCGGGATCTGGTGCATAGGGATTGGCAAGTAAAGGTCGGCCCCTGGTGTCCTCTCCGGGGTGCAGAGTTCAACTCGATCGTCACTTAACACGACGCGAAACCCAAGCCACTTTGCAAGATGGACAATAGGCTGGCCAACATGCCCGGCTCCGACAACCACAACGGTTGGCAATTCGAGAAACGGCTCAATGAAGACCGTTACAACCCCACCGCATAGACCTGCATCACCTTTTTCCGGGTCGACCAGATCATAGGTTAAAAACCGCGTTTTCCCATCCTTAAACGATGTCATTGCTTCAGTATGAACCCGGTTTTCAACCTCGCCGCCACCAATCGTGCCCTCAAAACGACCATCGCTGTAAACCAGCATTTTCGCACCAGCTTGCCGCGGTGTGGACCCCTTGGTGTTCACGATCGTACACAAAACAACAGCTTCCCCCCCATCCAATGCCTCGTTTAACAGGTTAAAAATTTTCATTGTGAATCCTCAAACAAACCTAAAGCAATTGGTGTCAATTAATTTTTCTTCGCGCCCAGATCTTGCGCTAAGCATCCACCGCTAGGCAACCAGCGGTAAGGCAGGTGAGTTAAATCTCCAGAGGACACCATTGTCCACAAACACCTAGATATTTTACAACAGGTCACATTTATTTGGAATTATTGGTCTGTAAACCTCAATCTTTTTATTTTTCATTGGATGTTGTTAATACTTTCCAAATTTTCTCCGGTAAAGCCGGTATCTCGTGCAATGAAACACCACAGGCGTCTAAAATCGCATTGCCAACAGCCGGCGCTACCCCATCCAAAGGGATTTCTGCAACCGCTTTGGCGCCAAAGGGGTGAGAATGTTCGTAAGTCTCTACGAAGATGGTCGTTAGCTCAGGCATTTCATCCGCCCGAAAAATATGATAGTCCACAAGGTCACGTTCTCTAGCGTGACCAAGCTCATCGTACACCATTTCTTCACTGACCGCATAGCCCAACGCCTGGGCCATCCCGCCCTCAACCTGACCGGAGGCTGTAATCGGGTTGATGATCACACCACCATCAACAGCCATGACCAGTTTATCAACCGTAACCATACCGCTTACAGTATCGACGGTTACCTCGGCAAACTGGGCAGCAAACGGCGGCGGTGCCACGGGCGAAACGTGCGAGGCAACAGCCATAATTTGTACTTGATCGGTTTCATGCAGTGCATGCAGCCCAATTTCTTCAAAACTGAAAGCATCTCCCGATGGGGCAATTGCTTTTCGATCCTCAAGGATGATCTCATCTGGGTCTACCTGATAATCTTTTTCGGCAAACATTAAGGCAGCCCGTTCGCGCACTTGTTCGGCAACTTTGTCGGCAGCCTTGCAAACAGCCGCGCCAGAAATATAGGTTGTACTCGAAGCGTAGGCGCCTTTATCAAAAGGCGTAAAATCTGTGTCCGATGAATATACCAGGATGTCTTCTAATGGTACACCCAGGGTTTCAGCAGCCATTTGGCCCAGCACCGTATCTGAACCGGTGCCCAAATCTGTGGCGCCCACCAGCAAGTTAAATGAACCGTCGTCATTCATCTTGATACTGGCACCGCCCATATCCAAATAGGGGATTGCGGTTCCCTGCATCACCATGGCAACGCCAATGCCCTTGCGCAGATGCTCACTGCCAGGAACCTTACGCCATTCCGGGTTACCAAACTTATGGTCCCACGCAATCGCCATTCTTCCCTGGTTAACGCATTCTTCCAGGCCCATGGTGTAGACAATCTCAGGTTTTGGTTCACGTCCTTCACTCCAGGCGGTACTGAAGGGGTGCAATTCTCCAGGTCTGAGCGCATTCTTCAATCGGAAGGCAATGGGGTCCATGTCCAAAGCCCTGGAAATTGTCTCCATATGGCGCTCGACCGGCCAAAACCCCTGGGGCACGCCGTAACCGCGAAATGCACCCGAGGGTGGCGTATTGGTATACACAACATCGCTATAAAACCGGATATTGGGTTGCTGGCGATAGGCGCCGTCGCCAACATAAAGCGCCATAGCTTTATGCCCGGTATTACCTGCCACAGTCAGGGCGTGGCATCCATAGGCGCCCGTGTCACTCAGGGCGTACATTTCATTTGCTGTAATCGTGCCGTCGTGCTTCACACCTGTCTTCAGCCGAATGCGCATGGGATGTCGCGCCCTTGAAGCGATAAATTCTTCTTCACGCGTCATCTCGTAAATGACTGGGCGCCCGGTGGCAATGGTCAGATGAGCAGCTACATCTTCAATCTGAACTTCCTGCTTACCGCCAAAACCGCCCCCAATGCGCGGTTTAATGACCCGAATGCGTTTGACCGGCAGGTCAAGCACGGGGGCAAGCTGTCGTCGCACGTGGAAGGGAACTTGTGTGCTGGTTTGGATCACCAGGCGGTCATCTTCATCCCAGTATGTAATCACCACATGCGGTTCAATATGCGCTTGCTGAACTTTGGGCACAATATATTCCGCCTCAAAGATACGGTCTGCCTCAGCAAAACCCTGCTCAACGTCGCCGATATCCACACGGATTTCCGCAGCCAGGTTGCGTGATGGATCTGAATCGACAAAGTTCACATATTCGTCTTCATCGTGGATAATGGGTGCACCTTCATCCATCGATTGGGTTGGGTAGATAAGCGCGGGCAGTATTTCATAGTCTACATGGATTAATTTAAGCGCCGCCTCGGCGATTTCTATCGTTTCAGCAGCAACAAAAGCCACCCGGTCCCCCACAAAGCGGACTTTTTTATCCAACGAAAACATGTCTAAGGGGCCAGGAATCGGGTGCGACTGTCCAGCGGTTGAATAAGCCACCCGAGGCAAATCCTTCCAGGTTAATACAGCGGCCACACCGGGCAAAGCTTCCGCAGCAGAAGTGTCAATCTGTTTAATCAGCGCGTGGGCATGCGGGCTATGCAAAACCTTAGCCACCAGCATTCCACGCCTTTCAAAGTCTGCTGTAAAGGCAGGCTTCCCTTGGACCAGTTTAACTGCATCCACCTTTGGTTCTGCGTGGCCAACCGTCTTCATTGGTGAACGACCTTCAACCACCTTCAGCCATGGAAAGAATTTCGTTTCGTTCATGGTTCCACCCCTCGGTTCGGCAGGGGTCCCATCATCATCAGATTTGGCGTCAAAAACCAAGAAGTCGCCAATATCAAAGGGCTCATCAATGGGAGGCACATGTTCACCGCGTATAATCGCTGCAGCGCGCATCACAGCTTGAACGGGCTTTAAATAGCCTGTACAGCGACACAAGACGCCTGATAGTGCATCACGGACCTCTTCTTCAGAAGGAGAAGGGGTCTTATCCAACAACGCTTTGGCAACCAACACCATGGCTGGTGTGCAGTAACCGCACTGGATTGCGCCGGTATCTACAAAAGCCTGCTGGATAATGTGCAAACCTTCTGTATGCTTCCAGCCTTGTTTCGGGTGTTCACCCAGGCTTTCTACGGTCTGGATCATGTGACCTTCTGCCTGAGCAGTCAACATCGTACAGCTATTCACCGGTTTTTCGTCAAAAAGCACGGCACATGCGCCGCATTCTCCTTTTTCACAGCCGCCATATTTAACGCTGAAAAAGCCAAGCCGGCGCAGCGTCTCAAGTAAGCGCTCGCCTGCAGGTACGTTCAGGGGGTACTCTTGATGATTAATATTCAATATCACTTTCATCTCAGGCCTCACTTTCTTTGATCGCGTTCAAGCGTACTGCACAGCGTAAGGCGAGTTTTGCGGCCACCTCACGTCGGTATTCAGCCGATGCCCATTGGTCTTCGGCTTCAAAATAAGCATCCCGGCTGGCAATATCCACACCGTCGGCGCTCATACCATCCATGGCAACAATCGGCACAGAACCAAACCCGCCCAATGCCACCCGTGTTCTTCCAGAACCCCATTGCGCTAAAGCAACAATTAAAATCGGGCGGTCTTTTGGCGAACGCGCCACATATTCAAAAACAAGCTTTGTACCTGTGTGCCAGGCAATTTCAGTTAACAACACACCAGGCTGGTTTTGCGCTCGTAGAGGCAGCCAATCGCCTAAACGGATTTTTTCTGTACCTGGCGCCCAAGATAAATTCGCATCCAAAGCCAACAATGTCGTCGTCAGCAGTGAACGTCCATCGCCACTCATCAGCCACCCGCCTACGGTTGCTATATTTCGAGTGTTTTCTGAAGCATCAATCCGAATGGCATGTTTAATTTCGGAGTCAGCCCCGGGATGCGCCAGTAACGTATCCAGGCGAACCATTGCCCCTACAATAAGGTTTTGATGATCCTCTCCAATTCGGTCCAGGCCAACCGTCTGCAGGTCGACCACATCAAAGTCACCATCCCTTTGACGGCTCAGGCTGGTACCGCCGCCCAATGGCTTTCGAATTTTGCCAGTCTCGGTTAATAATTGCAATGCTTCTTCAATTGATTTTGGTCTGAAATATTCACCAATCATTCTGCCTCCTCATCAGGATAAACACACCAACCCATTTCTTCCAAATCCACATCCGCAATCTGAGATTCAGGTATATCCACCAGCACCAGCTCCGCTTCAGCTAAAATTTTTCCGTCCTGAGTTTGAATCTCGCTGTGGGCAAAGGAAATCCGTCCACGACGTTTTCCCGCCCTGCCGAAAACGACCAGATCGGTTAGTGATGGAACCGGTAGGCGATAGCGCACATTCAATTGGGCTGTGACCGTGAAACGATTGGGCTCTGCCATTTGAGCCCGACCGCCACATTCATCCAAAATAGCAGCAACGATGCCACCATGAATTGTCCCCGGGTAACCCGTATAATGTTCAGGGATATTTACCCGCGAACACACCACCCCGGGTTCAAGAGTGTAAAAGTCAAGTTTCAGCCCGACCAGGTTCTCCTTGCCGCAGATAAAGCAAGTTTTAGAGCCTGGTTGTTTTTCTTTCTGTTTCATTTTGTGGCAAAGGTATCAATCAAAACCTTGACATTACCGCCAACCGGGTAGAGTATCGGGCAGGTTGCGCCGTTATTGAGGTATTCCTGCACCTTTGCCCGCGCTTCGTCCGGTGTTCCACTGGCTGTAATGCGGTGAATCAGGTCATCGGGCACCAAATGTTTCGCTTGCTGGATTTGCTCATGAGTGGCCGGCCAGCCCAGTATCGACTGGATTTCATGCACAATCTCCATTGAAACACCAGAGGCTTTTGCGATGTGCGGTTGTTGTGCCAGGTATTGAGTCAGCAATTCACGGCTGGTGTCAATTGCTTTTTCACCGTCCTCATCTACCGAACAAACAATCAATTGTGGGCGGTCCATGTCATCTAAAGTACGCCCCGAGGCTTTCAACCCTTTTTTGAGTTCATCAATTGCCTGTTCGTTATATTCTGGCGGCACGCAGTAATTCAAAACCACACCATCAGCGATACGACCGGTCAACTCCATCATTTTTGGGCCGGTTGCCCCAATCATGATGGGAATATTTCGAGGTTCGCGCCGACCGTGCAAGACATCCAGCTCAATCTCATTGACATGGACATATTCACCATCAAAGGATACGCGTTCCATGTTCAAAAGCCGACGAAGGACGATAATCGTTTCTTCCATCGCAATCATCGGGCTCTTCCGATCAATACCCACATTCTTAGCCAAAGGATCCCACCAGGCGCCAATACCGCAAATGATCCGGTCCGGTGCCAAATCGTCCAGTGTCAGGAAGGTCGAAGCCAATAAGCCGATATTTCGCGTCCAGTTATTAATCACGCCTGAGCCAATTTGAATCTTTTCTGTAACCGCTGCGTAGGCTGCCATCGGCACGATAGCATCTCGCACCAGGCGGCTTTCTGCTTGCCATACAGCTTCAAAACCACGCGCTTCTGCGTATTTCACATAATCCAATCCATCCCGCAAATCGTGTGCGTCTTGCAAATATAGGGCTACCCTTTCGATGGTCATCTTATTTTCCCTTTCATCTAAATGGTTGGTTGTTTAATTTAATACCGGCAAAGCATTACTGGACTGAAGGATTTCATAATCTTCAGGAATATCCAAATCCAAAGCAATACGTGAGTTTTCGTAAACAATCACCTCGGCACCGTTTTGTTTGGCCAAAGAACAATGCCGTTCAAAAGACTCCATTCCGAAGGAAAAACTAATTAAATCCGCAGGATTAATCAACATCAAATTTGTTCCCATGCGGCGCCGATCCGGGCTGATAACCATGGTTGGCGGTTCTTTGCGCAGCGCAAGAAAATCGCTTACATCCACCGGGCGTAACAAAGGCAAGTCTGCTGGAACAATGAGGACGCCTTCACTCGAAAACACTTGGGCAAATATCGATGCCCTGAGCAGCGCATTGTTCAATTCTTGGGCACCATTTTCCGTCACCGTCCGTACGCCTTTATCGCGGGCCATGGTGAGCACATTTGAATCACGGCTGATAACCAGGATTTCAGAAATTGATTCAACTTCTAATAAAATGTCAATTGTATGAAAAAAAAGGAAATGGTTAAGTCGGGCACGTTCCTCTTCCGAGAGTATCTCCGAGAGACGTGATTTTCCGCGTCGTAAAGGTTTGACTGGAACAATTGCCCAGAGGCTCATAAATTTATTTACTCCTGATGAGGATCGATTCGCAAAACTTCAATACTTCATGTGCAAAACGAATCCGATCCTGAAAATCATGCATGATGATATTGGTGAGTAGCCCAATTATACGCCAACGTTCAATTTTTTCCAATTCAGTCTGGTCACGCACATCAAAAATAAATCCCTTTAATAAACCGCGATAATGGCTGGCAATTGCTGAAGCCGAAGGCTCAACACCCAGCTCATGGAACATTTTAGCTGCAGGGCCTTTTAGCGCCTGACCACCCACCAGCGGCGACACTGCAATGACCACTTTATCTTCCAGCGCTTGACGATACCCAGGGATCGCCAGGATCGGGTCAATGCTTACAAAAGGGTTGGATGGAGTGATAATTACCACGTCAGCTGCACCGATCTGGTCCAGTACACCAGGCGCAGGTGTAGCAACTTCAGCCCCACAAAATTCAAACAAGCGCACCACCGGCTGATATGCAAATTGAACGAAATATCTTTGAAAATCCAGTGCACCATGTTCAGCCGTGTGGACGATTGTTCGCACGGGATCGTCACTCATGGGGAATACGAGGTGGTTCACGCCCCAGGTTGAGCACAATTCACGCGTCACAGAGGAAAGTGAGCGCCGTTCCGCCAGCAATTCGGTGCGCCTCAGATGAGTTAACAAATCTTTGTCACCGATTTTGAACCAGGTTGCTCCACCCATGCTTTTTAAGCCGTTTAGGGTTTCCCAGGTTTCATCCTTTTGCCCCCACCCTGCCCCCGGGTTGGCCAGCCCGCCCAAGGTGTAACATACCGTGTCCAAATCTGGACAAATTCTCAGGCCCCAATAGTCAAAATCATCACCAGTATTGACGACCACACTGAAGTCATCCGGCGAAAGCAACGCTGCCAAACCATCCACCAGTTTCGCACCGCCCACCCCGCCCGCCAAGGCCACCACTTTCATGGTTTCCCCCCTTGATTAATAAAATGAAATTGCTTATAAGTCGTGCTCGCAGAATCATCACTCGTTGAAACAACAATCAGGTTGTTCACAGAGACCTGTATTTCAACGGCTTCAAAAGCGATTACTTCCATAGCGCAAGCCAGGCTCTCCCTGGTAATGTCATTGATAGCCAAAGTAATATGCGGCAGCCAGTAGGGCGGCGAATAATATTTATTCAGTTGATCACAATAACCGGTTGATCGTCGCCAGATTTCATTGTGCAGATCCATCATCGCCTGTGATTTAACCAGCGACAGGTAAAAAACTGGCCGCTCACCGGAGAAAATTCCAAACCCAAAGACATAGCTGGCTAATGCATGGGTGCCCGCGGATAGAGCGGCTAAACTGGCTTCTATGGCGTGTACATCCAGTGTTTCCGCAACAAGCCAGGTCAGGTGCGGTGTTGGGAGTTCATAAACCGCCATCAACCCACAAGCTTCTCGCAGCCTGTGCCACAGGTCTTTGACAACTGCCGAACTCTGTGGATCTAATTCGCTGATAACTGCATACATTGCATTCTCATCTAAAAAGGTCAAATTCCTTTTGTCGAATCAGTTCAGCCAGTGATCCCTCCCGCAATGGGTAAGGGAACCCTCTGGCCAGCACCACCGGCGTGCCTTCACGCGCTTGTCCCATCATGAGGGATGCGCCGGCAGCCAATTCATCGCTGGCAGCCACCAGCGTGGCCTGCAACCGATAATCAAACAAGTCCGCTTCACCGCGCAAATCGACCAAGCCTGGCAGCCCCGATAAACCAATCGTCGCCCCGATGGTTCCGTTTCGCCAGGCACGCCCATGTGAATCAATAATCAAGACGCCCAGGCGACACTTGTTACGGATCTGCAATTGCTGTCGAATCTGCAGCGCTGAAGCATCAGGGTCCTTGGGCAAAAGTAAAACCCAATCATTAGCCTCTCCCCATGGGCCGGAGACATTCGAATGATCGATCCCCGCATTGGCACTGATAAAGCCCAGGCGGTGCTCAACAATAATCAAACCCCTGCGAACACGCACCACCTCCTGGCTTTCAGAAAGGATCAATTCGATTAACCGCGGGTCTTTACCTGTAATATGTGCATACTCCAGGGCAAGCTCGGAAGGCTGTACCGTTGTCAGATTGACCAAACGATCTTCTGCTTTGGAAACAATTTTTTGTGCTAGCACCAGGATATCATCCTCTTGCAACGATAAATTGTTATTCACCAAAGCTTTTGAAATTAAATCAACCAGATCATCCCCGGGCTCGACCAGGGGGAAGCCTTCTAATGGAATCAGTTTCAAACTCATCTTATGCTTGGTCCGCGATTCCTGTAACACGAATACCGGCAGCATTACCCTTATGTTGTTTGTTCAGCCCAATTAAAATTGAGGTCAAACCTTCCACCACCGCTGCGTTTTCAATCGGGCCAGCATCCCATCCTTTCAAACCAGTATCTGCCACAAGTCCAAGCACCACTTCTCGGGCTGCTTTTCCCTTTCCGCACACCAACACGTCACAATCCGCATCGCCCTCGCCCATTAACCTTTCATGAGAGATATTCTGAAATGCATCCACAACCTGGCAGCCGTCCCCCAGGATCTCCTGCGCCTCTTGTGCCGCAGAACCGGCCGCTGGCATTTGCACTTTAGACACTTTTGGCGGTACAAGCGGAACCACGACATCAATTACAATTTTTCCCTGTAAAACATCTTTTAGATCTTCCAGAGTAGGCCTATGCCCCGCATAGGGTACGGTGATCACTGCAATATCACAGGCTTCTGCAGCAGCACGATTTTCCATACCGCTCAACCCCTCAGGGGTACTGCCCATAAACTCAATCAGTTCTTCAACTGCTTTTTGTGCTTTATCTAATTGCCGTGAACCAATAATTACCTTATGCCCAGCTTTTAGCCATCGAAAAGCTAAACCCTTACCTTCATTACCAGTTCCACCAATAATTCCGAGGGTGTAAATTTGTTTTGTTGCTTCTACCATGATGTTCTCCTTGTTCAATAATATTAATTGGCACACGATTATTGAGCGGCTATCTCCTCAAATCGTTTCCAAGTGTTTAAAGAAATTTCAAAAGCCCTGGCAGCAATCGCACTTTCGTCAAGGGTTAATAATTGCCTGCGGTACATCAAAGGCTTCCCAGCGACAATTGTTGCTGTGACCATGCTCTCCTGGAACCCAAACAGGATATGCCAGGGAAGATTTCCGGCCGTCAACGGTGTAAAGGGGTGATAATCAACAAAGATCAGGTCAGCCGCGGCGCCTTCAGAGATCTGACCCACCTGCAAGCCATCAAACACTTCGGTCACCAGTGCAGCATTGTTTTCAACAGCGATTTGGGTGATGGTGTACCCGTCCATTCGGCGCGGGTCACGATATGAGAGCTTGTGCAAAAGGTAAGCTTGTTTCCATTCCTGCCACATCGTGTGCGAAAAACCATCATTTCCCAGTCCAACCCGCACACCAGCGTTGAGCATATCCTCAATCGGTGCCACGCCAACAGCATTATTCATATTTGAACGCGGTTGGTGGGTCAGCCACGATTGCGTTTCCGCCAGTCGAGCAATCTCATCCTCGTCCAGATGAACACCATGAACGAGAATCGATTCCCGACGCAAAATCCCAAATTGATCAAGCCGATGTACAACCCGCTTTCCCGAGGTTTCCAGGCTGAAAATTTGATCAGCCATCCCTTCAGCAACATGGATATGAAAACCAATCCCAGCAGGACAAAGCTCGTTGACGCGGGCTAGAGTTTTATCCGAGAGGGTTAAGCCGGCATGCAAACCAAAATGCGCCCGTATGTTTTCATCCTGTGGGTCTCTTTTTTGTATGCGCTCAATAAAACGCAAGTTTTCCTGCAACCCCTGTTCCGATTTTTCAGCGCCATCCCGATCTGTGACTTCATAACACAGCGATGCCCGCAATCCAGCCTGGTTTACCGCCTCTGCAATAATATTCAACGAACCCTCAATTGCATTGGGCGAGGCATGGTGGTCAATTAATGTGGTGGTACCGTGTTTAATTGCATCCACCAGGCACACCAATGCCGAATAGCGGACGCCATCTTCGTCCAGGGCTTTATCAAGGTTCCACCAAAGTTTTTCCAGAATTTCTGTAAACGTACTGGCAGGTTCACCCGGGATCCCCAAACCCCGTGAAAAAGCGCCGTAAAAATGAGTGTGAGCACAGATATTGCCCGGCATCACATATTGGCCCTCGGCATCCAGTTGTTCTTCCTCTGGGTAATCCTTAAGCAGTTCTTTTTGTGGCGCGATCTTTTGAATCACGCCCTCACGGATCAGCATCCCCAAACCCTCGGGGGTGACTTTATTTTCAGAACCCCAGGTGATCACTTTTCCATTGATGATAAGCATCGGTCACTCTCCTGTTGGAATTAGATAACTGTATCAATCCATAAAAATTATAGCACAGGCAGAACACGAATTAAACTTAAACACATTTTTTTATTCTCAAGCGTATAAAAGTTACAGTCAGGCTTTGGATGTTATAATCAACGCAAAATAGTACATCAGCCAATAAGAAGCGGCCAGGCCAGGAGATGCCCAAATGAAACTTCTGATCACCGGGTTTGAACCCTTTCACGATCACCCCCTCAACCCAAGTCAAGTGCTGGTTGAGAACCTGCCCGATCAACACGGTAATGTTCGGCTTATCAAAGGCATACTGCCGGTTCATCATATCCAGGGGCCTGAGAAACTGCTGACTTTACTCCACACTCATCAGCCGGATGCTGTGCTGGCCTTAGGTTTGGCCGCAAACCGGGCGAAGATTTCACTAGAGCGCGTGGCCATCAACTTAATGGATTTTTCAATCGCCGACAACGCCGGGGTAACGATCACAGGGCAGCCCATTGATCCCAACGGTCCAACGGCCTATTTCAGCACCCTACCCCTTGATAACCTTGTATCAGCATTAAAATATGCCGGGATTCCCGCTGAAATCTCACTTTCAGCGGAGGCCTATTTGTGCAACCAGGTGTTCTACACCCTGATGCACTGGGTTTCGCTCCAAAGCAAGGCCATCAGCGCTGGTTTTATTCATCTGCCCGCCTTGCCAGAACAAGCTGCAATGACAAATCAACCCATGCCTCCCATGACCCTGAATCAATTAATCAAAGCAACCCACCTGATCATCGACACCATCACTCACACGCAGGCTTCTTGAATACTCGACTGGGTTTTTAACGCAGACTCTAAGCATTTCTCGAGAATGAAAACAAAACAGCCCTCCCTGTCAGGGATGGGCTGCTTTTCTTCTTCTGTCCTGTTTAAAAACTTTTTACTCGACGTCAGTCTCAATAATTTCAATACCGTTAATTTTAACACCAGGGTATTCTGGGCGCATTGGGTCACGCGCCGGGATGGAAAACAGTACCGCCAACCCCTCCACAACCTCGCCAAACACACTGTGCTTTCCATCCAACCAGGGCGTTGGCACATGCGTGATAAAAAATTGTGAGCCATTGGTGTTTGGGCCAGCATTCGCCATTGATACCACTCCGGGTTTATCATGGTTAAGGTCTTTATGGAATTCATCCCCAAAACTGTAACCAGGGCCACCTCTTCCCGTCCCCGTCGGATCGCCAGTTTGGGCCATAAAGTCGTCAATTACACGATGAAAGATCACGCCATCGTAATACCCGGAATTTGATAGGAAAATAAAATTATTCACCGTTTTCGGCGTCAGCTCACTGAATAATTTGATCGTCATATCGCCTTTGTCGGTGTGCAGCACCGCGTGATAAGTCTTTCCATCCTCAATAATCATCTCAGGCGGTTGTGGCCATTGTTGCTTTGCTTTTGTCATAGTCATCCTTCTTATTGTTATTTTATTTTTATGTTAATCCACAATTTCGTAAAGTTCAACCAGGACACCATTAGCGGCCTTAGGATGAATAAACGCCATTCGACGACCGGGCAGTTCCTGGGCAATCTCATCAATTAAGCGAACGCCTTTTGCCTTCAAATCAGCAAGTACGCCATCGATATCATCGACTTCAATGCAGAGGTGATGCATCCCTTCACCCCGTTTTTCCAGGTATTTCCCTAAGCCTGTGTCTAAATCAGTCGGCTGAACAAGTTCCACCTCCCCTTCACCCACAGGTAGAAAAGCCACCTTCGAAGCCTGGGCAGGTACATCTTCAATCTGGTCCAGTGGCAAACCGAGTTGATCCCGCCAGAATACCAACGCTTCTTCAATATTTTCAACAACGATGGCGACATGGTTGATTTTTTTAATTTTTGACATGATTTCCCTTTCTCGCTCAAATGAAGGTCGGCGGTTGGTACTGCCCCCATACTGTGCGCAAAACCCCGCAAATTTCCCCCAGGGTGACATCTGCTTTCGCACATTGAATAAATAAGGGCATCAAGGGGTCATCACCCCGGGCAGCAGTTTCCAGCCTGCCAAGCAAAGCGCTGACCGCTTCATTATCCCGGTTGGCCCGCAACTCAGCCAATTTCTGTTTTTGGCTTTCTTCAACCTCTGGATTGACAGATAGGGCCTCCAGATCAATCACTTCGTCAACCTGGTACGCATTCACACCCACCACAACCTGTTCGCCTTTCTCAATTGCGCGTTGGGCCTGGTAGGATACTTCTAAGATTTCGTTTTGCATGAATCCGCTGTTTATGGCCTGTATGGCCCCGCCTAAGGCGTCAATTTTCGCAATATAGTCGTGAGCGATTGCTTCAATCTGATTGGTTAACGTCTCGACAAGGTAAGACCCCGCCAGTGGGTCCACGCTGTCTGCCACACCCGATTCATGGGCGATAATCTGTTGCGTGCGCAGAGCAACCCGAACCGATTTCTCCGTTGGCAGCCAGAGCGCTTCATCCATGCTGTTGGTATGCAGTGATTGCGTGCCGCCCAACACAGCCGCCAGCGCCTGTAAAGTCACCCTGACCACGTTGTTCTCTGGTTGATGAGAAGTCAATGTCGAGCCTGCGGTTTGAGTATGAAAGCGCATTCGACAGGTTTTTTCATCGCGCGCGCCAAACCGTTCCTTCATAATGCGGGCATACAAACGCCTGGCAGCCCTGAATTTGGCAATTTCTTCAAAAAAATTATTGTGTGCATTGAAGAAAAACGAAAGCTGATTACCAAAATCATCCACTTCTAAACCTGCATCAATTGCTGCCTGGATATAGGCGATCGCGTTTGCGAGCGTGAAGGCCACCTCTTGAGCGGCGGTAGACCCCGCCTCCCGGATATGGTAACCGGAAATGCTGATCGTGTTCCAAGATGGGATTTGATCCTTGCAAAACTGAAAAACATCCGTGATCAAACGCATGGAAGGCGCAGGAGGAAAGATATAGGTACCCCGCGCGACATACTCTTTGAGAATGTCGTTTTGGATCGTACCTCGCAATTGGTTCAATGCAACGCCTTGTTTGTCTGCCACCGCAATATAAAAGGCCAGCAAAATTGATGCTGGCGCGTTGATCGTCATACTGGTTGAGACCTTGTTTAATGGGATGTCTTTGAACAGGGTCTCCATATCCTGCACAGATGAAATTGAAACGCCCACCTTCCCCACTTCGCCCATCGCCATAGGGTCGTCGGCATCGTAGCCAATTTGCGTGGGCAAATCAAAGGCCACAGACAGGCCCGTTTGTCCCTGCTCCAACAAATAGCGGTAACGCTGATTTGATTCCTCGGCAGTAGCATACCCCGCATATTGGCGCATGGTCCAATAACGACCGCGATACATCGTCGGTTGCACACCGCGCGTATAAGGATATTCGCCAGGGAAGCCTAAATCTTCCATATAATCTTGCTCTGCCGGGGGTAATAAGATTGGAGGAACTTCAATCCCTGAGGACGTCGTAAAGCTTTCTTTACGTTCAGGAAACCGCTTAATCAGCGGGTGATAAACTTCATTTTCCCAGCGTTGTTTCTCTTGTTCGATCGTCATAAGCACCTCATGCCAATTAATCCGACTTTTTCAAGTATACCCGAATTCATAACAGAAAATTTAATCGCCATTTCCCCTTTAACCGGTTGTCGACAATCCTTAATGCGAGTAGAATTCTTTGGCTTGTTCGTTGTACCCTTCGAGCAAGACACCACCAAGAAATATGAAAGGGCTTGAGAAAATGAAAGTATTACTGATTAAAGACGTATATAAATTAGGGCGTGCAGGTGAGATTAAAAAAGTTGCCACAGGTTACGGGCGTAACTACCTGATCCCTCAGGGGTTAGCCATCCCGGCATCTGCAGGCGCAATGCAGCAAGCAGAACGCATTAAGGTCAAGGCCACTGAGCGGCGAGCAGTCCTCAACGAAGAATTAAGCGATGTCGCTGAAGTCCTGAATGGCAAAACCCTGGCCTTCCCCGTAAAAGCAGGAGAAACAGGGCGGCTCTACGGTTCCGTCAGCAACGATGAGATCGTTAATGCCATTCAATTGAATTATGAGATCGAGCTTGAAAAACGCCAGGTCGAGATAGAACCCATTCGCCAATTGGGTACCTACACTGTGCCGATCCATTTAACCATGGACCTCGTTCCCGAGATCACCGTGATTGTTCATCGTGAAGGCGAAGCACCGCTTCCAGAAGACGAAGCTGTGGAACAAATCGAGCCAGAAGAGGCAACCATAGAGGACGCGCCTTCGGTTGATGCGCTGGAATCAACGCCAGAGGAAGACGAGACGCCCGTTGACTCTGACGAGTCCATCGCTGATGAGGCCGAAAACGAAGCGGAACAACCTGAAGCATAAAACTAAGCTTTTTAAAATTTCAACCGGCCTGTCAACCAATCAAGCAACAGGCCGGTTCTTTTTTAGAATATAATACCTTTATGGAATCTTCGCTTGGCGAGCAATTAAAACAAATTCGCGAGTCTCAGGGAATCGCTTTGGAAACGATCGCCCTGAAAACCCATATCCCGCTGGCCCATCTTCAAGCACTGGAAGCCGGTGACGTTGATCTCTTGCCCTCTAAAGTCCAGTTACGTGGTTTTTTACGTTTGTATGCCCATGAAATGGGTCTTGAGCTGGATGATTTATCCGTTTCCGGCGATTACCTTGCTGAAAAGGAGCAGGGGGTTGAATCAAAAGGTGAAGCAGGACCGCCGGAAGAAGATCCATCATTAGCGCGTGAGGATAGCCTACAATCGGAAGTGCTAACGCCGTTATCCGAAGCAGCACCAGGCACGGAAGATGAGACGGGTAGTCCGCACCTCCCGTCAGCAGACCTCGAGCCAGGGGGTAACCAAACATCCTCTGATGAGCGTGGATCGGAGGCGCGTTTTATTGCGATCGGCAGCCAGATTAAAGCACAGCGTGAATCGCTCAGCCTTTCAATCGATGGGGTTCACGAGAACCTTCACATACCCGTGCAGCACCTTGTATCGATTGAAACAGGCCGCTTTGAGCAATTACCTTCCCCAGTCCAGGCGAAAGGCTTGCTATTAAATTATGCCGATTTTCTCAACCTTAATACCGAAACGCTGCTTTCAGATTATGCTGATGCCCTGCAATTGCGAAGGATTGAAAACCAAGACGCTCTCCTCAAACAGGGCAAACGAGCAGCCCGGGAGCTTTCGCCCAATGCTTTGCGCATAAAGAACTTCTTCACCCTCGATCTTCTCGTTATCACAGTTTTATTTCTGGCTTTTGCAACCTTCGTGATTTGGGGTGTCAACCGGATTCTTGCCAGCGGAACGCCTGAAAGCACCGAAAACGACATTCCCGACGTTTCTGATGTTCTCCTGGCAGCAGGTACACCAACCTCTGCATTCACCTCTGAGGATGAAGATGAGAAGCTGAACGCTAAAACCGAGGCATCAGATCAAGAAGAACCAATGTTCACACCTTTTGTCAGCTTAGATCCCATCAATATCATCCTGGTGCCCCGTCAACGCCTGTGGGCACAGATAACCGTTGATGGAGAACAGGCCTTTCAGGGGCGGTTAATCCCTGGAAACGCTTATGAGTATTCGGGAGAATACCAAATCGATATTCTCACGGGCAATGTCGGTGCTTTACAAATTCTCTTTAACAATTTGGATATTGGCTCACAGGGCCTGCCCGGACAGGTGGCTGATCTGAGCTTTACCCCCAATGGTTTGGTGCTTCCCCCGCCGACCAGTACACCGGTGAGCACCGAAACACCTCAAACAACACCAACCCCACCGGAGAGCGATGGCTAAACTCACTCAGGGTACCTATCACCTGGTTTCACTTGGCTGCCCAAAAAACTTGGTCGATTCCGAATCCATAGCCCGGATATTAAATCGGCGGGGATTATTGGCGGTCGATCTCCCCGAAAAATCTGAATACCTGATTGTCAATACCTGCGGCTTTCTGGCTGCCGCCCGCGAGGAAGCGCTGGCAGTGCTAACCGACCTTGCCAGCGGAAAAAAAACCTGGCAGAAATTGATCGCAGCGGGGTGCATGCCCGAACTTCATCGTCAGGATCTTTTTGATTCTGTACCTGGTTTGGATGGCGTTTTGGGCACTCGGCGCTGGATGGATATCTTCCATGTCCTTGACCAGTTAGACCAGAAAAATCGCCAGGAACCCTTTTCACCTGTTTCTTTGCAAACATTGGAAAGCTATAAACCGGCGGAAAAACACCGTTTTGCAATTCAGGGAGGCACTGCTTACCTCAAAATTGCTGATGGCTGCCGCCGGGCTTGTTCTTATTGTTTAATACCCCTGATTAAAGGTGGTCTCGTCAGCCGATCTATCGATGCGATTGTTCAGGATGCCAAGTTTTTGCAAGACCAGGGGATTAAAGAGCTCATTCTTATTGCACAAGACACCACAGACTACGGGCACGATTTGGGAATGCGGGATGGTTTGGTGCGCTTATTAGAAACCTTGCTCAAGACGGTGCCCCATATCCCCTGGATCCGCTTGATGTATGCCTTTCCAGGTTATGTGACAAAAGGCCTGATCCAGTTGATGAAATCAGAATCGCAAATTCTTCCCTATTTGGATATCCCCCTTCAGCATGCCGATCCTGCCGTTTTGCGTGCTATGCGGCGCCCGGCGAACATTGAGGCCGTCACCCAAGCATTAGGCCATATTCGTAGTGAAGTCGAAGATATTGCCCTGAGAACGACCATGATCGTGGGCTTTCCTGGTGAAGATGAACCCGCCTTTCAAAGACTGATTGACTTTGTTAAATTCGTGCGTTTTGATCACCTGGGAACTTTTCCCTACTCGTTTGAACCGGGATCTCCTGCTGAAGTTTTAGGCAACCCAATACCAGAAGAGATCAAAGATGCACGCGCCGAGCAGCTTATGCAAATCCAAGCCGAGATTTCACGATCTCACAATCAGGCTTTTATTGGGCAGGAAATGGACGTATTAATCGAGGGCATCGACGATGAAAATAAAATTTCGATTGGACGTTCATATCGTGACGCCCCAGAAGTTGATGGCTTGGTCTTGATTGAGGGCATAGCGCCAGTCGGCGCAATCGTTCCGGCAAAGATCACCGGAGCCATCACCCACGACTTATTCGGTAAACTTGTCTGACAACACCCACCAATAAAAAAACCACCCTGCTTAGGAATGGTTCTTAATAAATAATCAGTTGGTCGAAAAGTTAAAACTTTATCCGCCCGGCGTTTCACCTGGCTCTGGCGTAATTTCTTCACCAGGCTCTACCGTTTGTTCTTCAGTAGGTTCAACAGATGTCGGCTCCGTTTGTTCTTGCCCGGGTGGTTGCGCACCACTCAGGCAGGCTTCTGCCGCTTCCTGTGATAAGAGCCGCGCGTCTGGATCTTCACTGATAGACAATGCTTTTTCAAAGTATTCCTGAGACAAACAATACTCACCAGCGGTTAAAAGTTGGGTTGCATATTCAATAGAGCCAACACGAAAACGCTCTGTGGCTGTCATAAATGTTCCATCGCGCAAGTTTGGCAGGTGCGGGTAAATCTGCTCAAAGTGAAGCACAACCTGGTACCAATCCACATCCCAGTAACTGGCGCCTGTTAAATACATGCGTGTCCAGGTGCGTAAACCCTCAGCCCTGGAATCCAAAGGCGCAAAACGTTCTGCCAAACTCAGGTCATATAATCCTGGCTCAAGGCTGCCATCTGACAATATCTTTTGCAGCCCCCGGTTGCGTAAGACGATATATAGCATGCCATCCACCTGAACTGCACGGAAAGATAAATCATTTTCCCTTAAGGCTAATAAGGTCTGAAACGCCTCTTCCCAGTTTTTACTGCCGACCAAATTTTGTGCGGTTTCAAACAACTCTTGGACGCCCCGTAAATCGGGTGTGGGTGTGTACTCCGGTTCAATCAGGGTCGGTGATGGTTGTGGCGTGGGCGTTTTCCTTGAGCTGATTAGCACCAGGGTTTGACTGTAAAGGTCGCCAACCTCGGCCAACTCTTCTTCTGTGAGAAACTCAGTCATGTCTTCCAAAATCCAATCCAACCGGGTCAGGGCAATCTCATACCGGCCCTCTTCGAGGTCCTGACGAGCGCCGTCCAATTGCAATTGAATCTTCGGAGCAGCCTGGTTTTCAGCGACTGAAATCCGGTCTTTAATGCCGCGCGCAGCACCCGCAACAGTGCCGATGCCCAAGACAATCAAAACCAGCACAGCTGTGATTACATACCAGGCTGAGCGCCGTTCAATAAATTTCTTTTTTATTTTGTCCGTCTTTTTATCGGCTTGCTCAGGTTGCATCATTTTTTCTGTTTCGTCCATGAGGGAAATTATACCTCAGCCATTTTAAAGATGAACAAGTAAGCGGATTTCCTTCCAGATTGGCGCCACACCGGCAAGTGTGCTAACAACAATAGCGACCAGGGCCAATCCAAGCGCTGAGATCGGAATAGGCAGTACGTACATCACCAGCCAGATGCTCAGGCCAGCCAATAACGCGCTCAAACCGCCGCGTAAGAACGGCCCGGCCAGCCTGAACTTGTCAGGCAGTTGATGGTTGAGGATTAAAAATAATAATAAGCCTTGAACACTATACGCAATGGCGTTGGCCAGCGCGATCCCGCTGAAAGATAGCCACCTTATTAAGGGTATTGCAGACCCCAGAAAGATCACAAATCCCAGCGCTGATACAACCATGGGAACCCGAGCGTTTTGGCGGGCATAAAACGACCGCACGCCCAAATCAACCATATTGTGCCCCAGTAAACCCACAAAAAAGGCTTGCGCTGCCCAGAGAATCATCTGCGAGTCATCCAGATTAAATCCGAACGCAACCTGGATCAACGGCAAGCTGGTCAGTGAAATGATCACTGCAATCGGCAAAGAAACAGCGATCATCACTTTTAAAGAACGCTCAATCGTGTTCTTAAAATCCTGCTGTTCTCCCGCGGCAATATGATCAGAAAGGGTGGGCAGTAATGCGGTGGCAATGGCTGTACCGATCATTGTTTGTGGCACCTGTTGAATCCACCAGCCAAAACTCAAAGCCGTTACAGAGCCCTCCTGTAACCGGGATGCGAGGTTGTCCTGAGCCAGGAAAAATAATTGGATGAAGACCATGTTCACCAAGCGAGGCCCCATCAGCTTTAATACCTTGCGAACAGATTCATCCTTAACATTCAACGAAGCAAACCACTTGAATTTATATTTGCGTAAACCGGGCACCTGAATCAATAAATGTAAGGCCGCACCAATAATTACCCCATAGACCAAACCGTGAATACCCAGCCCGAAACCGGGTAATTGAATGCCAGCAATCCGATAACCAACCTTAGGCGCCAGGATTAACGCACCAAATATCTTGCCGCCATCGTAAACCAGTGGCGCCATGGCTGGCAAAAGAAAATGCTGGTTAGCCTGTAAACCAGCCATCACCAAGCCGCTGATCGAAAAGATCAGCGTAGCAATCAGATTCAAACGCATCAATTGAACAGCCAAAGCCTGCTGTTCGGAGGTGAAGCCGGGAGCAATGCCCAATTCCCAACGGACCAGCGGTTCAGCAAAAATTGCGATCAGCAAAGCAAAAACTGCCGTGACCAGAAAAGCCAGGTTTGCAATCCGAGAAAACAGTTTCCACGCAGATTGCTGTCCTTTTTTAACCAGTGTCTCTGAGAGAATGGGAATAAAGGCAATCGCCAGTGCTCCACCCGAGATCAGCGCAAACAACATATCTGGCAAGTTATTGGCGGCATTGAAAATATCCAGTTCGGTGGATAAACCAAATTGCCGGCCAATGATAATCGTCCGGATCACTGCCAGGATTTTATCCAGGCCAAAGAAAATGAACAGAAGGAGCGAAATCCGAGATAGACGGCTGGTTGTCTTCATGATATTCCAATCTCTAAACAGCAAAACTGTTTAGATTATGCCATATTAACCATGGCCTGACCAGTTACCCGGTTTATTGCTTTTCATCACCTCCTGGAAAATGTTACAATTAACACCATGACAAACAAGATAAAAACCGGTACGCTGTTCATCGTCGCCACGCCTATTGGCAACCCTGAGGATATCACCTTGCGTGCTCTGGAGGTTCTCAAGCAAGTCGATGCAATCATTTGTGAGGACTATCGGCAGGGTAGTCGTCTTCTCCATCAACTGGGCGTCAAGAACGAACTGCTCACCTTAAACGAGCACAACGAAGCAGAGGAAGCAGCCAATCTCTTACAACGCCTGGCCACGGGCAAATCATTCGCCATCATCTCTGATGCCGGCACGCCAATGTTTGCAGATCCAGGCCAGCAATTGCTTGAACTCCTCTATCAGGCAAAAATCCCCGTCGTGCCTGTTCCAGGGCCCTCGTCATTGATGGCGGCGCTTTCCTTGTGCGACTTTCCCATCAATCGCTTCGTCTTTGCAGGGTTCCCACCGGTAAAAACCAGTTATCGTGAGGGTTTCCTGGCTAAATATAAAGGCGAAACCGTGCCAGTAATCCTGATGGATACGCCCTACCGACTGACCAAATTGCTGGGTGAAGTACAATCTGTTTTTGGTAAACATCAGGATATCCTCCTGGCTTGTGATCTGACGCTCAAGAAAGAAACTGTATTTCGTGGCCGCATCGCGGAAATCCTACCCCGAGTAGCCGGACAAAAGCGAGAGTTTATCCTGATCCTGAACCTCAACAAGTCGAAAAGAGCCTATTAAAATGGTTTATTCATCCCAGTTGCAAATCCGGGATAAAAAGATCACATTACCGACTTTTCTGCCCGATGCCACCCTGGGTTATGTCCGGGCAGTTGATTCGCGAGACCTTGAAAACATTGGCATTGAAGGTCTGGTGATGAACACCTTTCACCTGATGCAAAAGCCCGGGTCAAGCACCATCCAGGCGTTTTCGGGTTTACACAACTTTGCCGATTGGCGCCGTCTGATCGTTACCGATTCGGGCGGCTTCCAGGCTTACTCGCTGATTCGCCAATCAGACCAGTTTGGCACCCTCACGGATCGCGGTATCATTTTTCGTCCTGAGGGCAAGGGACGCAAATTCTTGCTCTCACCCGAAAAGAGCATCCAATTACAAATCAGCTACGATAGTGATGTGGTAATCTGCCTGGATGATTGCACCCATGTGGATGCCTCTCGTACAGAACAAGAAACCAGCGTGCAACGGACTTTGGATTGGGCCCAGCGCTGCAAACGAGAATATGAGCTCCAACTCGATCAACGTAAAATATCCGGCACCGACCGACCCCTGATTTTCGGTGTGATCCAGGGCGGCGGGTACACTGATCTGCGCCAAAAGTGTGCTGAAGGACTGCTGGAAATCGGCTTTGATGGGTTTGGTTACGGTGGCTGGCCGCTAGATTCGCAGGGGCAATTGCTTGAAGACATCGTGGCACTGACTCGCGAGCTGGTGCCCGCCAGCTTCCCGATGCACGCTTTGGGTATCGGGCACCCTCTCAACCTGGCAAAAACTTACCGCTTGGGCTATGACATGTTTGATTGCGCCCTGCCCACCCGAGACGCCCGCCATGGCCGTTTGATGCGCTACACGGTTTCGCCCGACAGCCCCCTTAGGGGTGAAGATTGGTTGGAAAATGTGTATATCCAGGATAAAAAACACATCAAAGCCGACCAGCCAATTTCCGAACTGTGTGATTGTCCTGTGTGCCGGCATTACAGCCTGGGCTACCTGCATCACCTTTTTAAGACCGGGGATTGGCTTTATCAGCGTCTGGCCACTCTGCACAACCTGCGGTTCATGACCCAGCTTACAGAAAGGTTGCCAAAGGATCGTGGATAACGCACAACTCGAGCAACTGGTCGATCAGGTGCTTTCCGGTTCAAAATATAAGCACATCACCCCCGATCTTATCCACCGGCTGAGTCAAAAAGCACTCGCAGAAGGTTTGCGCGGTAAAACCGCGGTGAAATCTATAAGAAACAAACTTCACCAGGTCGGTGGCGCATACTTCAAGCAAGCAGTTAATTACAGCGCTGCCATCCAGGAACTGCAGCAACTCTCCCCTCAAATCGACGCCACTGAAATTCGTGATTACGCCTTCAGGGTGATGCAAAGGCACACCTCCTCCGCGGAACGTCTACCAGATATTGAAACTTTCTTTCAGACCTGCCTGGCACCCATTGCCCCCGTCACCAGTATCAATGACCTGGCCTGTGGATTAAATCCCCTGGCACTTCCCTGGATGCCCGTGACTGACCGTGTTCAGTATTATGCCTGCGACATCTACTTGGATATGTTGGAACTGGTTGAAGCCTTTTTAATGCACTGCAACGTCAACCATCGGGTAATCCCCTGCGATTTGATTACCGAACTCCCTAACGTGGATACCCAGGTGGCGTTTTTGCTCAAGTCGCTCCCCTGCCTGGAACAAATGGATAAACTCGCCGCCGAGCGTTTATTGACAGGCATTCTCGCCGAACATATCCTGGTCAGTTTTCCTGTTCACAGCCTGGCGGGGCGCAAAAAAGGCATGCCCTCATTTTACAAAGCGCATTTTCAAAAGTTGATCAGCGGAAAACCCTGGACGGTGCAAACTTTTGAATTCCAAACTGAATTGGCCTTTCTGGTGTCTAAATGACCATTGACGAGAAACTTGTCCAGGGCTTAATCGCCCAAATCCTCGACACAAAGAAATACCGCCATCTGAACCTGAACACAGCTACCGTTGAAGATCTGATTCGTCGAGAAGCCCAGCAACAAATCTCGCAGAAAGCGCTGCTCAAAGCCGTTAAAAGGAAATTACACAATATTGTCGCACCCTACCTGGGTGAACCCGATTATGTTGCCCTGACGGAAGAACTCCTGCAAATTGAGGTTTTTTCCATCGATTCCCGGCCGTTAAGAGCATTTTGCCTTAAAGTCCTTTCTCAACATGCTTCCACAACAGAGCGCATCCCATTTCTGACAGACTTTTACACACAGCTTTTCCAGGCAACCGGTAAACCACAAACAATTTTAGATCTGGCCTGCGGCTTACACCCCCTGGCTTTTCCCTGGATGGGGTTGACCACCTCAGTTCGCTATCACGCCTATGATATCATCCAACCCAGGGTGGACTTTATCAACACATTTTTCACCAAAATCGGGTTGGCGCCCCTGGCTGAGCATCGGGATATCCTCATGAACCCACCGGAGCAAGCTGCTGATCTGGGCCTTTTTTTAAAAGAAGCGCACCGTTTTGAAAAACGCCAACCCGGTTGCAACCGGAATTTTTGGCAGGCTCTGCAAGTAAAGAAATTAGCCGTCTCCTTACCCGGCACCAATCTTTCTGGCACCCACAGCCTGCTAGAAGGCCATCGAAAACTGGTCTATTCCAACCTCCCTGAACAGGTGCCAGTTCAGGAAATTTTGATTGAAAACGAAGCCATCTTCCTGATCCAAAAAAGTCAGGAGGTTAATCATGCTTGACCCCGGCATGGATAAATTGGCTGCCAGCCTGGCGCGCTTTGCCGATATCCTCACGCCGGCTGAAATTCGCCAGATCTTAACCCTTCAAAAGGCTCCCCTGCCCACCGGCATTCGCATTAATTCCCTCAAAGCTACCCCTGACACAGCCATGCAGGCCCTGGCCGAACGCTATCAATGGGAAGTGCAACCCATTTCTTTTTGTAAAAGCGCCTGGCTGATTAAATCCGCCGACGTAGCACCTGGCGGGACCATAGAACATCGCTTGGGGACATATTACCTTCAAGATGCAGCCTCGATGGTGCCGGTCTGCTTGCTGAGTTATAATGTCCAGGGCCCATTGATCCTCGATATGGCAGCCTCTCCTGGAGGAAAAACAACCCACCTGATCGACCGCTCACAGGATTTAGGTTTTGTCCTTGCCAACTACGGCAGCCGAAGCCGCATGCCGGCATTAAGATCAGTCCTTGCCTCCTGAGGTGGCATCAATCAGGCTTTGACTCATTTCCCCGAAGAATCCTTCGGAAAATGGTTCCCAGAAACCTTCGA
>JAAYKH010000032.1 GCA_012522475.1 Chloroflexota bacterium
ATTATAGGTATTAAGCAAAAGGAACACGAGCAGCACTATCCCAAACCTGGCTGGGTGGAGCACGATCCGTTGGAAATCTGGTCATCTACACAATTCGTGGTGCAAGGTATCATGAATGACCTTGATCTTACCGCGCATGATTTAGCCGCGGTTGGGATTACCAATCAGCGTGAAACCACCCTGGTGTGGGATCGTGAGACCGGTAAACCCTATTACCCGGCAATTGTCTGGCAGGACATCCGTACGGATAAACTGTGTAATGAATTGACAAAAAACGGCGGTCAGGATCGTTTCAGAGAAATTACCGGGCTGCCCCTGGCCACCTATTTCTCAGGCCCAAAAATTGCCTGGCTGTTGGAAAATGTACCCGGATTATGTGAAGACGCTCGAGCTGGCAAGGCAATTTTTGGTACAGTGGACACCTGGTTGACATGGAATCTGACCGGTGGCACGCAAGGAGGTGTGCACGTAACAGATGTGACGAATGCTTCCCGGACCTTATTAATGGACCTGCATACACTGGATTGGGATGAGGGCATGCTTTCTGTTTTTGATATTCCACGCAAAATGCTGCCCGAGATTTTGCCATCTTCAACCGTCTACGGGACAGCCCAAGGTTTGCTCTTGGGCATTCCTGTTGCCGGTATTCTGGGAGATCAACAAGCGGCTTTATTTGGTCAGGCCTGTTATGACCCTGGGGAGGCAAAGAACACCTATGGTACAGGCTGCTTTATGTTGATGAATACCGGGCACGAAGCTGTTCCCAGCCAATCGGGTCTGTTGACAACGGTAGGTTACCAAATCGGGGATCAGCCCGTGGTGTACGCCTTGGAAGGCTCAATTGCAATTGCTGGTGCTTTGGTTCAGTGGCTGCGAGACAATATGCACATGTTCAGTTCCTCTGACGAGATTGAAATGCTGGCGAATACGGTTGATGATACCGGTGGAATTTATTTTGTCCCCGCCTTTTCAGGTTTGTTTGCACCTTATTGGCGCAGTGATGCCCGCGGTGTAATCGTGGGCATGACCCGCTATATCAACCGGGGACATATCGCCCGGGCAGCTCTGGAGGCGACCGCGTTCCAGACTCGTGAGGTTCTGGATGCCATGGAAAAGGATTCCAGGGTCAACTTGAAGGCCTTAAAGGTGGATGGCGGGATGGTTGTCAACCATTTATTAATGCAATTCCAGGCTGATATTTTGAACGTTCCGGTGATTCGTCCGATGGTATCTGAGACCACCTGTCTTGGCGCTGCATACGCGGCAGGCTTGGCTGTGGGGTTCTGGCCAGACATTGATTCGCTGCGGAAGAATTGGCGCGAGGACTATCGCTGGACACCGACGATGTTAGAAGAAGTGCGGACGGATAAGTACCTGGGCTGGAAAAAGGCGGTCACGCGCACCTTTGATTGGGTTGAATAAACATCGGTTTGCCATCTAATTTCAAACACCACGGTATATGTGGAGTCAGATGATTTAGGCAGTACCGATCAACAAGATGCTGGTCAGTACAAACAGCGTTTTTGTGCCAACATGGCCTGCGGTGCTAAATTTAACTTGCTGAGAATTTTACATCAACTCGTCGATGTACACGAAAATTATTCTGCGTCTTGAAAGAAGCGTCTTTTCCAATCATAGAGCAGGTTCAAGGCTTCGATGGGGGTGAGGCTGTTGATGTCGAGGTCTTTGAAGGCTTCAAGCAGCGGGTTATTTTCTGGAAAAAGGGTTAGCTGGCTTTTTTCCTGTTCCTTTTTCTCGAGGGTGGTACCGGAAGAAAACTCCAGCTGGCACAGAATTTCATGAGCACGTTGGGTGACTGGCTTGGGCAGGCCGGCAATTTGTGCCACGTGAATACCATAAGAGCGATCGGCGCCGCCAGGCACGATTTTATGCAGAAATACCACGTTGTTATCTGCTTCTGAAACAGCAATATTGAAATTGCACACCCCTGGCAGAAGGTCGGCCAGCTGGGTCAGTTCGTGATAATGGGTAGCAAATAAGGTAAACGCTTTTAACTCAGGATGGCTGTGGAGGTATTCCACCATTGCCCAGGCAATCGAAACGCCATCATAGGTGCTGGTACCCCGGCCAATTTCATCCAGGATCAATAAGCTGCGGTGGGTGGCATTGTTCAAGATATTAGCTGCTTCGACCATTTCGACCATAAATGTCGATTGGCCAGCGTGAATTTCGTCCTGGGCGCCAATGCGCGTGAAAATGCGGTCAACCAAGCCGATACGGGCAGAATCGGCCGGTACAAAGGAGCCCATTTGTGCCATCAAGACGATCAGGGCAACCTGGCGCAAGAAAGTTGATTTACCGCTCATGTTCGGGCCGGTAATCACACGGATGATTTCATCCTGGTCGAATACCGCATCGTTCGGAACAAAGCGTTCAGAGGAGCGTAGTTTTTCCACTACCGGATGACGCCCGTTGATGATTTGCAAGCACTTTTCCTCGACGACCTCAGGTCGGTGATACCCGTTCATGGCGGCAGTATCGGCCAAGGAGAGATAGGCATCTAAGGCTGCCAATCCGCGAGCAGTCGTGAGTAATTCCTGGGCACCTTCAGCCAATTCAGCACAAACCTGAGCAAAGACCCGGCTTTCAATCTCCCTGATATGGTCTTCCGCGTTTAAGACCAGTGTTTCGTATTCTTTCAGCTCGGGTGTAATGTAACGTTCTGCATTGACCAGGGTTTGTTTGCGGATATATTCCTCAGGCACCAGATCGATGTAGGATTTGGTCACCTCGATATAGTAACCAAAGACTTTGTTATAGCCAACTTTTAGCGATTTTATGCCTGTACGTTGCTTTTCAGTTTTTTCAAGGTCTGCAATCCACTGGCGAGCATGTTGGGAGGAATCCATCACGTTATCTAATTCTGCAGAAAAGCCCCTGCGGATAACACCGATATTGGCCAGGGTTGCTGGCGGATCGTCCTGAAGGGCTGTTTTCAGCAGCGAAAGCTGGTTTTTACATTCGCGGATGTGAGCCAGCGTGGGGGCGATGGCAGGGACTTCATCTTTGAAAACGGCTTTTAATTGTGGGAGATTAGCCAGATTCTCCCGGATTGCCACCAGATCGCGTGGGAGGGCGTGCCCGGAGATGACCCGATTGGTCAACCGCTCGAGGTCGTCAAAAGCGTCCAGGGCATCCATAGCTTCTGCGCGAATAAGGCCGTTTTTATATAAATATTCAACGGCGTCCAAGCGGCGTTGAATTTCAGCGGCGTTACGCAAAGGCTTACTGACCCACTGGCGCAATAAACGGGCTCCCATCGGGGTGCGGGTGTAATCCAATATGCCCAACAACGAACCGTGGATTTTCCCCGAGCGAAGCGTTTCGGTGAGTTCAAGATTACGCCGGGTTTCTGCATCCAGTACCATAAATTCATCTAACGTGTATGTGCTGAGATGGTTGAGCAGCTTGAGGGATTGTCGCTGGGTGTCTTCCAGATAGGCCAGGATTGCTCCGGCTGCACGTGCAGCCATGGGCTTGCCACGTAAGCCGAAACCATCCAGTGAAACCACGCCAAAGTGTTCTTTGAGACTGTCAGTGCAGCGCCCTAATTCGAAGTGCCAGCTTTCATAGGATGATAAAAAGCCAGGAAGATTTTCAGGTTGTTCCAGTGAATCTGGCCAGAGGGTTTCTGCAGGCTGCAATCTGAAAAGTTCTGAACGGATTTGCTCATGCACTTCTTTCCCGGAAAGTTCAGTAACAGCAAATTCTCCGGTATAGATATCCACATAAGCTAGGCCAGCGCGATGCTCCTGAAGGAAAACGGCTGCCAGGTAATTATTGCTGGGTTGCTGGAGCAAACCCGGTTCAACAACGGTACCGGGGGTGACCACGCGCACCACTTCTCGCGGCACCAAGCCATTCTCGGGCTCATCGGAAATCTGTTCACAGATGGCCACACGGTAACCTTTGTTAATCAGACGCGAAAGATAATTTTCAGCAGCGTGGTGCGGGATACCGGCCATAGGTACACGGACGCCCTTGGAAACCGGGCGCGAGGTAAGAACAATGTCTAATTCTCGAGCCGTAATCTTCGCGTCCTCATCGAAGGTTTCGTAAAAATCACCGAGTCTGAAGAACACAATCGCATCGGGATGCTGGCGTTTGATATCCAGATATTGACGGCGGAGCGGGGTTAATTTAGTCATGTTCTCAGTTCAGTCAGGCACTGTGCATTGCTTCAATTGATCCTCACCAGAAGGAGGATAAGCGAGTTTTATTTTAATACCTCCCGGATGTAAACCTGCACCTGATCCAGGGCTTCAGCGAGTTTAGAGGCATCTTTCCCACCTGCCTGGGCCAGGTTTGGACGACCGCCGCCGCTGCCGCCAATAACTTTGGCGACTTTCTGTGCGAGATGTCCGGCATGAAAACGGCGTTTTACCAGCTCGTCTGCGACAACGGCAATCAGGATCGGTTTGTCACCGAGATCGGAAGCCAGGACAGCCACGCCCAGGGGGTGTTTGGCACGGAATTTATCGGCCATTTCGCGTAACGTGTCCATGTCGGCATTCGGGAGAATTGTTCTCAAGACCGAAATACCTTCGATATGTTCCAGATGCTCCATGACCTCGTCAAAGGCACTACCCACCAGTTGATGGCGCAAGCCTTCTTTTTCTTTTTCAAGACTGCTGAGGGTCTCCTGTAGATTTTTTACCTTGCTTAATGTTTCGGTCGGTGACGTGCTCAGGAATGTATTAATTTCATCGAGAATGTTCATGCGTTCACGGACAAATTGATACGCCTGCCAGCCGGTGATGGCTTCTATCCGGCGGATTCCAGCCGCAATGCTGCCTTCGGAGGTGATGACAAACAAGCCTACATCACCGGTATGGTCGACATGGGTACCGCCGCAAAGCTCGTAGGAAAGAAGGTCACTATCACCGATCTGAACCGTTCGCACAATGCTCTCGTACTTCTCACCAAAAAGCGCAACGGCCCCGCCATCTATGGCTTCAGCAAGCGGTTTTTGATCGACTTTTAATGCATAATTCGCTAAGATCGCCTGGTTTACATGCGCCTCTACCGCCAGAATTTCCTGCCGGGTCATGGATTGATGGTGGGTAAAATCGAAACGCAAATGATCAGGTGCAACCAGTGAACCCGCCTGCCGGGCGTGGGGCCCTAAGACCTCGTGCAGCGCAGAATGGAGGAGGTGTGTGGCTGTGTGGTTGCGCATCACACTCAACCGCCGGGTCAGGTCGACCTGGGCCAGGGCTAAATCGCCGATCTGAGGGTTACCTGAGGTGACTTCTCCTACATGGACAATTATTCCAGCAGCAGGTTTGCGCATCCCGGTTATGTTAATGGACCATTTATCGCCACCAGCATTGACAATCTGGCCAGTATCGGAGACTTGACCACCAGATTCAACATAAAATGCAGTTTCTGGCAGAGGAACGTCGACCAAATCGCCGATTTCAACATGGTCCACGGGTTGGCCATCCTTGATCACCGCTAAAACTTCCAGCGGCGTCTCATTGGGTTGATAGGGGTTATAGCGTACGCCAGCCTCGGCGAGTTTTCCCGCACGGACCAGCTGATCCAGAAGCGTTGAAAAGACCTTAACTTCTTCAGAAGAGCCTTTCGTTGCAGCTTTTGCGGTGCTTGAAATCAACCGATGTGTTTCCAGGGCATTTTCATAGCCTGAGGCATCTACATCCAGGCCCTGCTCCTGGGCAATGTCCCGGGTGATCTCAAGGGGAAGGCCCAGGGTGGCATAGAGGTTAAAGGCTTTTTCCCCGGAGAGCACATGCTCACCGCTGGTTTTCAGCTCTGAAAGCAGTTCATCCAAGTGCTCCAGGCCGGCATGTACTGTCTTGGCAAAGCGGCTTTCTTCCCGCGTGAGGTTTTCCAGGATGGTTGCCGCGTTGCGCTTGAGCTCCGGAAAGAAATCACCGTATTCATCAATCACCACCTGGGCGACCTCGGCCATAAAGGGCTCGTGCAAGCCCAACTTCATCCCAAAACGGGCAGCCCGACGCACCAGCATGCGGCAAATATAATTACGACCAACGTTGCCGGGCACCACGCCATCAGCGATCAGGAAAGTTGTTGAACGCGCATGATCTGCAATCACCCGGTATGGCGTCAAGTTGGCTTCTCGCTCCTTATCCGTTTGCCCTGCCAGGCTCTGAATCCGAGTGATCAGGGGCATGAACAGGTCCGTTCTATAATTCGACGACACATCTTGCAAGACTGATACAATGCGTTCAAAACCCATGCCCGTGTCTACATGGGTTTTTTCTAAGGGGAGAAGCTCGCCTGGTGAGAGGCGATTGTATTGAATGAAAACATTGTTCCACAGCTCAAGATAGCGACCGCAATCGCCGTTGACCTGGCAGACGTGGTCTGGATCATTGCCAAGCTCACAGTATGCGGGGCCGCGGTCGATGTGGATTTCTGTGTCCGGCCCGCAGGGTCCGGTTTCAGCCATTTCCCAAAAATTCTCTGCTCGACCAAAAGGCGCCAGATTATCGGGGTTGAAACCGGGCTGCTTCAACCAGATCTCTGCCGCTTCGAGGTCTTCTGGGATTTCGTCCAACTCGTCTTTAAAATAGGTAGCCCAGAGCCTGTCTTTAGGGAGTTGCCATACTTCAGTCAGTAATTGCCAGGCCCAGGCGATGGCTTCCTCTTTGTAATAATCGCCAAAAGACCAGTTTCCCAGCATCTCAAAAAATGTGTGGTGGGTATCATCCCTGCCGACTTGCTCAAGGTCATTATGCTTGCCAGAAACACGCAAACATTTTTGAGAATTGACAGCGCGGGTATAAGGTCTTTGATCTGTGCCGAGAAAGACATCTTTAAATTGAACCATGCCTGCGTTGGTAAACAGGAGGGTTGAGTCTCCCCCTGGAACCAGGGAAGATGATGGAACAAATGTATGGCCTCGTTCGACAAAAAAATCAATAAAACTTTGCCGAATTTCCGCCCCGGTAAGCTTTCTTGGCATAAACTACTCCTGAGGTGCTGTATGATGATAACGCATCAATTATACGATATTTGGCGATGGGTTGGGCAATAGATTATAACCTGGGGCTGGAAAAGAGTGATTTAATTAAAAACATCCCCCAAATCTTATTTAACGCATCGTGCTGATAATAATTACCGCATTGCGGACCGGGATGTGAAGTTTGTATATCAGAATTATTCTAATCGCTCACGGCCAATCAGAGCGCGCAGCAGTGTGTTTTGATCAGCGTATTCAAGGTCGCCGCCAACTGGCAGTCCTCGGGCCAGCCGGGTTACCCGAATGTTTAGGGGAGTGATGATTTCGTGTAGATACAGCGCCGTGGCATCACCCTCCATACTCGGATTGGTGGCTAAGATCACCTCACTAAACTTATGCGCTTGCAATCTTTCCAACAGCTCTTTGATTTTCAGATCTTCTGGGCCAATGCCTTCAATGGGCGAAAGCACGCCGTGCAAAACATGGTAAAAACCGTTGTAGCCGGCAGTTTTTTCAATAGCGAAGACGTCCAGCGGCTCTTCAACAACGCATAAGACCTGCCCATCTCGCTGGTGGCTGGCACAAATATCACAGGTTGGACGATCTTTATGCGTGATATTAAAACACACTTCGCATAACCTGGTATCTGCTTTAATGCCAAGGAGCGCTCGAGAAAGGGTGTGAGCCAGATCTTCGG
>JAAYKH010000033.1 GCA_012522475.1 Chloroflexota bacterium
ACGCTCTGCTTACCAAACCCTGAGCGGGTTTGTGATGAGCCAGTTGGGACGCATCCCCAAAACAGGGGCGAATTTCACTTACAAAGGTTACCGTTTCGAGGTCGTGGATATGGATGGCCGCCGGGTCGACCGGGTTCTGGTCAGCCCCCTCCCTGAGGAGTACACTGCGGAAAAACAATCTGCACAATAAATATAGTGACACCCCCCGTTCCCGTTACACCCATTACTGCAGCAAACCCAATAAGCGCTCCAGGATCTCGACCACGCTGGCGCGCATCACCTGGAGTCGATCGCCAGAAAAATTACATTCAAATGTCCAGGTTCTCTCGGGCAGGCTGATGCCCAAATAGACCAGGCCCACCGGTTTCGTTTCTGTTGCGCCGGTTGGCCCGGCGATCCCTGTGGTCGATAAACTGATCTCTGTTTGCAGTCGTCTCCGCACACCATCGGCCATTTCTTGCGCGGTTTGCCCGCTGACAGCGCCCAGGGTTTCCAGTGTGTGCCTGTTGACGCCAAGCAACTGTTCTTTGATTGGATTGCTGTAAGCCACCACACCCCCCATAAAATACGCAGAAGAACCGGAAATTGCCGTGATCGTCTGGCTGAGCAACCCGCCCGTACACGATTCAGCGGTACTGATGGAGTATTGGCACTTGAGCAAGGTTTGGCCAACCTGGTTTGAGAGTGATAATAACTTTTCATCCATCATTCACCTTCTTTTTAGTCATGAAGTGCCCGACTTCCGCAATGTACCAGGCTGTCATTAGAAATACTGGCCCATATGGCTTCATCAACTGAACCAGCGCACCAACCAGGGGAGGATGAATTGCGCCATTAATCCCATTGCTAAAGCACGCTCCAGTGCGTTGAACAATATACCCTGTACACCTGTGCTGGTTTCGCCGCGTCGATACCTGATGTAAGGCGGCGCAAGCATCAAGATCAGCAACAAGAAAACTGTAATGGTCACCCATGAGGGGATCAGATTGATCAAGAAAAACGACACAAAACCAGTCGCGGCTGACACAATGATCACAATCGTCATCATCAAATTAGAAGATTTTTCGCCAAAATGGTCAGCGCTCGGATCCAGCCGGGATAGCCCTGCCCTACCATCCTCGCCGGCTTCACTGCGCTGTCTAAATAAGATGGTCAAAGAAATTAACCATAAGAACGGCCAGCACCAGGCCCGGTTAAATGCGCTCGCAAAGGAAAAATAACTGGTTAAAAACGGCAGTCCTGCCAGCAATAATCCTCGTGTAATGGAATTGATCAGGGGGATTGATTTCAAGCGAATGGTCTTGTGTGAGTAAAAAAATCCCAGAATTAAACAGCCCGCTCCGAAGATGAACGGCCCCAGTCCCAACATCGCGTAGCAGACCGTGGCAATTAACCCGACGATCATCACTGCCAGTTTGGCAGTTTGCGGTGTGATCTGGCCGGTTGTGATGGGATTACGCTGGCAATTTTTCGTTGAAAACACGTCCTCTGCGGCATCTTCGAGATCGTTAAACATATACGCAAAGCTAATTGCCAGCACATTAACTCCCATGACAGCAACCAGGCGAGCAGAAAATGTCCCCCGAGCGGTTGCAACCCCCACAAGCGTGGTGATGAGAACAAAATAACTGTATTCAGTGTACCGGGTGAGTTTGAGCAATGCTGAAAGGGTTTTCTTCAACGGGGTCTCCATATCAGAATCAAATTGAGTATACCATTTTTTAATGGCCGAGTTATTTAGCAAGTTTTTCCGACATTAAACTATAATTGTTGTATAATCAATTCTGCTTTCTGTCCGGCATCCTCATTCGCTCAATTTCAAAGGCTCCGGCATATCTGGCGAACTTCTGGATAGCCGACCCGGCAGAATAAACTGGCAAACGAAAAATAAGTTATCGAGACCTCAATAGAAAGAAAATTATGAATTTTGATCAGATGATTGACCGCCGTTGTACTGAGAGCACTAAGTGGAACAACTACCCGCAGGATGTTCTACCCATGTGGTTAGCAGATATGGACTTCAAAGCACCTCAACCCGTCATCCAGGCCCTGCGCGATCGGGTTGACCATGGTGTTTTTGGGTATGGCAAAGCGCCCAAAGCCCTTAATGAAGCCATTTTAAAGCACCTGTCCTATTATTTTAATTGGTCCGTGGACTCTGAAGCCATCAGCTTTGTTTGTGGTGTTGTCACCGGCTTCGTCCATGCGATTTACAGCCTCACCGAACCTGGAGACCGTGTGCTGATTCAAACCCCGGTCTACCCTCCCATTTTAAGGGCCCCAAAAGCCACGGGAAGAGAACCCGTTTGCAACCCGCTGATCTTAGGCGATGACGGGAAATATGCGATCGATTTCGATGATTTTGAGGCGAAAATTGCCACTGGTGTAAAGCTTTTCATTCTTTGCAATCCTCACAACCCGGTTGGCCGGGTTTTCACCCGTGAAGAGCTCAGCAAAATGGCGGAAATCTGTCTGAAATACAATGTCTGGATTTGCTCGGACGAAATCCACCACGATTTGATCTTCTCTGGGTGTCAGCATATACCGATCGCCAGCCTTTCGCCTGAGGCTGCCCAGGCGACGGTCACCTATTTTGCACCTTCAAAAACTTTCAACATCGCAGGCCTGTCCACCTCGGTGGCCCTGGCTGAAAACCCGGTCATCAAAGACAAACTGCAACAAACCCTCTCGATGCTTTTGGGTCACCCCAATATCTTCGGTCTGACGGCTGCCCGAGCGGCCTACCAGGAGGGCCGCCCGTGGTTGCAGGAAATGATAAGCTACCTGGAAGCAAACCGTGATTTCCTGGTGGATTTTATCACAGATTCATTGCCTGACATTAAAATCTGGAAACCAGAGGGCACCTTCCTCGGTTGGCTGGATTGCCGTCAGTTAGATGTTGAATCGCCGCACGCTTTCTTCTTAGAAAAAGCCCGGGTCGGTTTCAATGATGGCCTCAGCTTTGGCGAAGATGGGCGCGGTTTTTTGCGCATCAATTTTGGATGCCCACGTGCTACACTAATTGAAGGCCTAACGCGCATGCAAGCGGCACTTGAAAGAAGCTAATGTGAACACAAAACCAACTGGAGGGGGTCTGCAGGCCAATCGACAAAAGTCATCCGGCACTGGCTGTTCGACCTTCATTATCCTCCTGCTGACGCTCTTCCTGAGTCCTTTAATCCTGTATCTTTCACTGGTCTCGATCGGGGCTATTCTAATTGTTGCTGATCCGATCGTACCGGTGGACGCTGTTGTGATCCTCAGCGGCGATTCGGGTGACCGGCTGGCAATGGCTGCTGAAATGCTCACCCGCGGCCATGTGACGAACCTGGTCATTACCAACACCGACCGCGCCGCCAACCGGCGCCTGGCAAGCGAAGCCGAGGAATGGGGTTTTGATGAGGATCGAATATTTATCACCGACCTGACCGTAGATAGCACCCGGGACGAAGCCAGGTCGGTGTTGGCCTTCGGCAGAGACCAGGGCTGGTCTTCATTGATGGTGATTACGGATCCATATCATAGTTTCAGGACCCGTTTAATCTTCCGGAACGAGTTGCGCGGCAGCGGGATAAAGATTTCTATACGCCCTGTGGTCGGTCACTGGTTTCGATCCTCTACCTGGTTTTTCAGCCGGGAAGGTTGGCAAGTTGTATTTTTGGAAATTGCCAAGCTGATCAAATATTTATTTTCCATATTTAAACAAAAAATCGGGTCGCCTGTTAAAGTTTTTTCAGGACGACCCGAATTTAATTTTTGAAGGTTACTGTTCTTCCTCTGCTGTTGCTACAGGAATCACATTGGATGCCTGTATTCCCTTGGGACCATTGTCATCAATGGAAAATTCTACTTTTTGGCCCTCTTTAAGCCGTTTGTAGCCCTCCATCTGGACTGCGGAAAAGTGAACGAAAATATCGTCCTCACCATCGCTACGACCAATGAATCCGTACCCTTTGGGGGCACTAAACCATTTGACGGTTCCAACATAACGTTCTGACATGCTCATACTCCATCTTTCTAGGATTTTTTTAAGGTTCTCTTCTACCAGCCTTGAAAACTGGCACCCGGTAAATATAATCCTTTCAGTAACTGATGTCAAGTTTTTATTGCGAAACGAAATAGCTGGCCGGTCGAAAAGTCATACCCCGTTCCATCCTCTTCCAGCGGCCTATTTTTGGATACCAGGGGCAGAACAAATGCATCCACCCCTGAGGAAACCTCTACGCAAACACAACCCGAGAAGTCCTATGCATAAATCTGCCCCAATCTGTCAATAAACCCTTCAAACCACCGGCATTTCCCAAATTTCAACTTGACAAATAAACAAACTAATTTATAATGGTGCCAACAATTTAATCATCACCGACGTTGATGAGGAAGAGTAGGCGTTGAACCGGTGTCACAGAAAGCAGCGCTTGATGAGAAGCTGTACACACGCCAGCGTTGAATGGGCCTCGGAGTTTCTGAAGTGAACAAGAATCAGTAGTTTCAGACGGACACACCGCCGTTATCAGGGTGAAAGGTATAAGCAGGAGTTCTGCTGTACCCGAGTAATGAGTGAGGCTGGCCTGGATCCCGTGCAACACCAACGGGTTTTCTGATTAACCAGGATGCCTAAGTTGGGTGGCACCACGGATTTTACGTTCGTCCCAATCAGGGATGAACGTTTTTTATTTCCCGGCAATCATTGCTCTGGCAAATGATCAACCATTATTTATAGACCTGGAGGAAACATTATGAACAACGAACAATATAAATACCTGTTAACCGAACACGACTTGCCTAAAACCTGGTACAACATCAACGCCGACATGCCAGTTCCGCTCACGCCTGTTTTAAATCCGCAGACCAAGGAGCCGATCACCCCGGAATTTTTGAACGTCCTTTTTCCGATGTCGTTGATCGAACAGGAGATGAGCACTGAACGGTACATTGATATTCCGGAAGAGGTTCGCGAGATCTACAAACTCTGGCGTCCAACACCGTTGTTGCGCGCTCGCCGGCTGGAAAAAGCCCTGGGAACGCCGGCACATATTTATTATAAAAACGAAGGCGCTTCAATTTCTGGTAGCCATAAAACCAACACGGCCGTGGCACAGGCTTTTTATAACAAAGTTGACGGCACCCGCTCGTTAACAACCGAGACCGGCGCCGGCCAATGGGGCGCTGCGTTGGCGGTTGCCTGCAAGTTTTTTGATTTAAACCTGGAAGTTTTCATGGTCAAGCGTTCATACTATGACAAACCCTACCGCAGAATCATCATCCAGAGTTATGATGCTGAAATCTTTCCCAGTCCATCGGATCGCACCGACTATGGCCGCAAATTCCTCAAAGAGCACCCCGACAGCCCCGGCTCCCTCGGAATTGCAATTTCAGAGGCTGTGGAGACGGCTGTAAAATCTAACGGCGAGAAGAAATACAGCCTGGGTTCGGTATTGAATCATGTACTGTTGCATCAGACGGTGATCGGGCAGGAATGCCTGAAACAAATGGAAATGGCCGATGAATACCCAGATGTGGTCATCGGTTGTGTGGGTGGTGGTTCAAATTTTGGAGGGATTGCCTTCCCATTCCTGTACAATAATTTTAAAAACGGGCATCAAACCCGTTTTCTAGCAGTAGAACCGATTGCTACCCCCACCCTGACCAAGGGGTTATATGCCTTCGATTACGGCGACACTGCAAAAATGGCACCGATTTTAAAGATGTTCACCCTTGGGCATGATTTCGTCCCCGCGCCCATTCACGCTGGTGGCTTGCGCTATCATGGCATGGCGCCGCAAATCTGCATGTTGCACGATGCTGGCCTGGTTGAAGCAGTTTCTGTCCCACAATTAGAGACCTTTGACGCAGGGATTCTCTTTGCTAAAACAGAAGGGATCATCCCCGCGCCTGAATCGTGCCACGCCATTCGAACTGCCATCGACGAGGCTCTGGACGCCAAGGAAAAGGAGGAGGAACGGGTCATTTTGTTCAACCTTTCAGGGCATGGCTTGTTAGACCTTTCAGCCTATGATTCTTATCATCAGGGTCAGCTGGTCAATGAGCATTTCGAGGTCAATCAGGAAGAAATTCTACAAAGGCTGCCAAAGGTAGATTTTTAATGGCCTGGATGGTGCCCAGTGATTCAATTCCGGTTTTTTTCCCGGTAAATATTGGGCGATGGAACCCGGCAGTTAATTGAAAACGTGCTTTTAAAAACATATTTATGATAAAATAATCAGGTGCGTTAAATTCCTGAGGCAGACTCTTTTTCGCCTGTCTCAATCTAAACAATTCTTATTTGGAGGAAACGGTGACTGTCTACTTATATTTATCCCTGATCCCAGAAGCCCTGATCGCGTCAATGCTCACCCCGGAAGAGTTTGGCGCATATTACGCTGTGGGCAGTAAAAAGAAATCCAGCGGGCAGGCAATCTTTTTTGAAGTCAACCCTGATTTTCGCAGTAAATATTTTCGGATCCAAGAGGGCTTATCCCGCTGTACACCCCATGAGGATGGCACGCCCAAAGCGTCAATTTACATCAGCGTTTACCGTGTTTTAGAACATGTACCCATTCAAGAGTTAGGGCAGTTGTTTATTACCACCCCAGATGGACGCACTTTGGGGCTGAAACACAGTGATGACCTGCCTTCAAACGATGATGGTTTGCACCTGTATAAGGAAATTACGCCAGTAACACCATTGATCGCCAGCCGATTAAACCCTGTGGATTTTTATGATCTGATCATCAGAAATCCAACCTCCCTGATCACCCTCCCCGCAGTTGCCTTTACCGAACTTCGCCTGGGCGATCTGGCATTAGACCCAGCCCTCGGGCAGGTTCGTGATTTGCCTTACGTTAATATGGATCATTTGCGGGAAGTATTGCTCGATTTGAAAACCAAACCGATTGCCACCAAGATGGTTGACCGTATCAACCCAGCCAGCTTTGCCTATCGAACGGTGAAAAATGGCTTTTTTGTGGGTAATGAAAACGACTTGCGTTATTACCCTATGCTTCCTGCTGACGTTTTACAAAAAGAACACTACCGCTGGTGGCGGTCGGCAAATATGTAAATTGCAAAATTATTGCTAGAAAACATTGGAGTTATACATGGAAACAGTTTGGCTAATTATTAGTATTATCGCAAGCGCCCTCTCGATTGGGGTGGCACTTTATTTGTTTTTCTGGGTTAAACGACAACCGGAAGGAACAGATAGGGCCAAGGAAGTGGCTTCCTGGATCCGAGAAGGTTCCCGCACCTATCTTAAACGACTTTATCTAACGCTGACAATTGTTGCGTTGATCCTAGCGTTCGTTATTGCGATCGTGTTCAGCTTCGATCTGTCAGGAATGTCCATCAGGCAGGTGAAAGTTGTACCAATCAACGGCCTGGTGATGGCATTATCCTTCATTTTTGGTGCCGTGTGTTCGGCAATTGCTGGATACCTGGGCATGAGCATTGCTGTTGAAGCAAACGTGCGCACTGCCACAGCAGCCAATGATTCAATCAACAAAGCCTTTCGCTTATCTTTCTATGCGGGCTCTGTGATGGGTTTGGCTATGGTTGGCCTGGCGGTGATGGGCATGAGCATAATTTACATTATCACCCATGATGCAGAATTTATCATGGGGTTCAGCTTTGGAGCATCGACTCTGGCTTTACTGGCCAAAGCTGGCGGCGGAATTTTCACGAAGACAGCTGATATTGCCGCCGATCTGGTCGGTAAAGTTGAGGTCGGTATCCCAGAGGATGACCCCCGTAACCCGGCTGTGGTGGCAGACAATGTAGGCGACAATGTTGGCGACGTCGCCGGCATGGGCGCGGATATTTTCGATAGTTACGTGGCTGCCGTGGTGGCCGTGATGACGCTAGGCGCTGCTTCCTCCAGCTTAGGGTCAACTTACGTGGTAGTGCCATTGATCATCTGTACTCTGGGCATCTTTGCCTCGTTAATTGGCATCCAGTTCGTACGTGTGGGCAAGGACGGAAAGCCTGGAACCGCATTAAATTTAGGCACCATCATAACAGCACTGATTTTCAGCGGCATGGTGGTTGTATTTGTGCTCTTTTCAAAGGTGAATTTGAGCATCATCTGGGCCACCCTCACCGGTTTGATCACCGGCGTGATCATCGGATTTACTTCGGATTACTTCACTTCGGATGAACGCAAACCGGTCATCAAAACAGCCGAAGTATCGGGCTCTGGCGCAGCGATCAATATCATCACCGGGTTCAGCTATGGTTTGGTGAGCATTGTCCCTTCGGTGATCGGCATTGCAGTAGCTACCCTGTTATCCTATTACCTGAGTCAGTTGAGCGGTTTCTCAGGGATCTATGGCATTGGGATCAGCGCGGTGGGTATGCTTTCCATCAGCGGGATGATCGTCTCTGCTGATGCTTACGGACCGATCGTAGATAATGCCCGCGGCATTGCTGAAATGGCGGGTATGGACCATCATGTAATCGAGACAACAGACGTACTGGATGCGGCAGGTAATACTGCCAAAGCGATCACCAAGGGATTTAGCATCAGCGCCGCTGCCTTGACGGTTTTGGCCTTGTTTGCAGCCTATGCAGAAGTGGTGACGGCCAGCGGAAAAGAAATCAGCATGAGTCTGCGCGACCCGATTGTGGTGGCCGGCGTGTTTTTAGGCGCGATGACGCCGCCCTTGTTCAGCGCCCTGACCATGCTTTCGGTGACAGAAAATGCATTTAAGATGATCGAGGAAATCCGCCGTCAGTTCCGTGAACGACCCGGCATCCTGGCTGGTACAGAAAAACCAGATTACGACACTTGTGTTGACCTGGCTGCTCAGGGCTCGCTCTCTTCCCTGGTTTGGCCGGCATTTTTAGCTGTTGGCTTGCCCCTGATCATCGGTTTCCTGTTGGGCCCCAACGCCCTGGGAGGGTTCCTCGGCGGGAGCATCTTCACCGGCGTGATCTTCGGGCTCTTTATGGCCAATGCAGGCGGCTTGTGGGATAACGCCAAAAAATTCATCGAAGCAGGTAACTATGGCGGCCCTGGCTCCGAAGCCCACAAAGCCGGCGTGGTCGGTGATACAGTCGGCGACCCCTTTAAAGATACTGCCGGGCCTTCACTTAACACACTGATCACGGTGATGTCGCTGGTGGCATCTCTGTTTGCACCGGTGATCGCCGCGTTTCATTTATTCTAACGGAGACTGGTGAATGGGGCTTAGCAATTAAAACTTGGGATCAGAAACTTGGGGTTTATCGTTTTCCAATTGTGAGCCACTGTACTGTGGCGGAGAAAACGAACCCCAAGTTCCCAATACCTTGTTTCACCATTCACCTTTCTCATCTCACGCTTTAAGAAACTATGTATTTTTCAGACGCATCTCCAGATTACGGCGGGGGGTTATCGCTGGACGAGCTGGTGGGAATGACTGCCGATGAAATTTACAGCACTGACCTTCCAAATGATCAGGTTTTCCACGCCACTTTGCGCGCGGCTGGCCAAATGCTTCAAAGCAGATTAGATTTCTATCGTTTGGTGGAAATTTGGGCGGACGGCCACACCGTCTGGCATGGGAACATCAAAGATGACCCGGTAGTGACCACGCCCTCAGGTCGGTTAATCCGCACTCAGGGATGAAGGGAATCATTATCTTTTTCCAGAACCGATTTAAGGTCTGCCTGGATTTCTGCGGGGAAGAATTTCAAACAATTTTTGATCAGACGATTTTTCGCAAGCGAACTGCTGATAGAAAGCGTTTGCCTGAGGTAGAAACCAGTCTCCTGAGGTGAAATTTCTGCCAGCACACCAACCAGGGCTTCCAAATCCTTAATGTTGGCACTGTGGACATCCCTGATGAACGGGCTAGACAATCGAAAAATTGTCGGTAAGTTTTGAAAATTCGGCCGTTGTGCTCCGGCTGCCAGGGCCTGAATGCCCAGCGTGTTAACTTTCGGATCAGGGTCCGACAGTAGAGAGCGCACCCAGGTCTCCCACGTCTGCGGGAAGTTCTCCTGCAAGGATCGGGTTCCAATCGAAAAAAGGTCCGATTTTAAGACCTGGTCTAAATCCGGGGTCAACCATCCTTTAAGACGATCAAGTATCGGCTCCGGATCATCCGTCACCACTTCACCGAGAACAAACAGCGCCGTTTGCTTGACTTCGTAATAGGTATCATTCCAAAGTTCATCGGCCAGGGCCAGCGCTGCTGGTGAGTTTGTTGCAATCTGTGTCTTCAAATCTAGATTGAGCTGGCGCACCACCGGGTGGGGCAGGTGAAACATTGGGATCAGGGGCCGGACAGGGGCGGCTTCCCCAAAGCGAAGACCATGGTTAGCATAAAGGCTGAACAAAGTGCACAAAGCCTGGTGGAATTCGACCGGCGCTTCGAACAAGGTCATTAATTCCCCGACCTGGTGGCGAAGGCGCGTGGGATTAACAGCAGCCATGAATACACAGCTCCGTGGCTGGCGGCGGGGTTTTCATGATCTATCGCATGACAGTTCTTTCGTCAAAGAAAGACTAATAAGCCCGAGCAAAATACGCTTTTTCAGTGGCTTCTTCGCCGCTGAAAATACACTTGCCCGTTCCACCGGGCTGCTCTCTGGGGATGCAGCGTAGGGTGGCTTTGGTATCCTCTTTAATTCGGGCTTCGTTTTCATCATTCGGCTTCCACCAGACATAACACCAGCCGTCAGCCGCAATGATTTCTTTGAAAGCCTCGTAATCCTCTGGCTGATGGATATTCTCATCCCTACACTGGGTGGCGTTGGCCAGCATGTTAGCCTGAATGGTTTCCAACATGGCGCCCACTGTGCCAGCGATGTCTTCCTGAGAAACAAAGGACTTCCCCTCCCGCCCGGGGATGTCGCGCCGGGCCAGGGCAACCGTGTTATTGGCCACATCTTTTGGCCCAATCTCCAACCGTAAGGGCACGCCGCGTAACTCCCATTCGTTGAACTTGAAGCCCGGCGTAACCTCGGTGCGGTCATCCACCTTGATCCTGAAAGTCGAAAGTTCACTCTTGAAACGTTCTACCACCGCCATTACCTGGGTTTTTTCTTCGTCCTTACGGAAGATGGGTACAATCACCACCTGGATGGGCGCCAAACGCGGCGGTAAGACCAAGCCCTGGTCGTCGCCGTGGGTCATGATGATCGCACCGATAAAGCGGGTCGAAAGACCCCAGGAGGTCGTCCAACAATACTGCAGGGTGTTGTTCTCGTCCAGATACTGGATATCAAAGGCCTTGGCGAAATTTTGCCCCAGGTTATGGCTGGTACCGGCCTGCAAAGCCTTTTTATCGCCCATCATCGCTTCGATGGTATAAGAGCGTACTGCCCCGGCAAACTTTTCCGTTTCGCTTTTGCGCCCCGGGATCACAGGCACCGCGGCCTCGTTATAAGCAAAATCGGCATAGATGTTCAACATTTGCAGCGTTTCAGCCTCGGCTTCTTCAGCCGTGGCGTGGGCTGTGTGGCCTTCCTGCCAGTAAAACTCCAGGGTACGCAGAAACAGGCGCGTGCGCATCTCCCAGCGGACGACATTGGCCCACTGGTTGATCAACACCGGCAGGTCGCGGTAAGATTGGATCCATTTGGCATACATATGCCCGATGATCGTCTCAGAGGTGGGTCGGACAACGAGCGGTTCCTCCAGCTCAGTGCCGCCGCCAATGGTGACCACAGCCAATTCCGGAGAGAAGCCCTCCACGTGTTCTTTTTCCTTTTCCATGAACGACAGAGGGATAAACAAGGGAAAGGCCGCGTTGACATGCCCGGTGGCCTTGAAACGCTGATCCAGGATTGCCTGGATGTTCTCCCACAACGACCAACCATACGGGCGGACGACCATACAGCCGCGCACCGGTGCATAATCAGCCAATTCGGCACGCTGCACGAGCTGATTGTACCATTCGGAATAATTTTCTGCTTTGGGGGTTAATTTCTTTTCATCCATAATTACTTTCTTTTGTAAACAGCGATCGGAACTTTAATCCAATCCTAAAAAATTGTTCAATAACTCCAACGCCGAAGTTGGATCGGGCGCATAGGCCAGATATTGCCGGTCGTCCACAGAGACATATTCACCAAGTTCGGCAAAAAAGGTCTCCATCACCCTTTGCCAGCCGCTGCCGAGGAGGATTATGGGTTTGGGCTCAATAATATCAACCGCAAGCTGGTTCCAGGTGAGGACAATCTCAAGCAGCGTCCCAATTCCGCCCGGGAGGGCAATGGCAGCATCACAGCGGGTAACCAGGGTGTTCAATCGTTCATTTAATGTCTGGCAACGCCACTCTTCGGCCACCCAGGCATTGGGACCGATCGGCCGCCAGGCTTCGATCTCATCGCTGGTTACACCGATGACGTGCCCGTCCTTTTCACCAGCGCCACGAGAAACCGCTTCCATCGTGCCCGTATAGCCGCCAGTTAGCACGGTCAGCCCGTGCTCTCCCAGCAACTGGCCCAGTTCATAGGCCTCCTGATAGGCAGGGCTGCCAGGCTCTGGGGTAGATCCACCGAATACGCTAATCTTCTTCACCATTTTTATCCTTTTCCGCATCCAGACGCTCATCCCATGTGCGCAGGTAATTTTCCTCGAGTTTCTTCATCACCGCCCTTTCCAGGTCGATGTCGGCAACCCGGGCTAATTGCAACAGGTAGAGGGTCACATCGGCCAGTTCGTCCGCCAGTTCGGACAGGTCTGTGGTTTTTTCAGACCACTGAAACAGCTCCAGCACTTCAGCAGCTTCGATGCACAATGAAATGGCCAGATTCTTAGGCGTTTGTGGCCGCGGTGAATCGGGCTGGTACCAACCCTTCGCGGTTACAAAGCGATCCATCTCCCGTGTAAGGTCTTGGATATTCATCACGGGGAAATTATACATGATAACGGAAGGTTAAGGGTGAAACATCACGCGTCCCTCACTTCACCGCCAGGACGCCGAAGGCGCGCGGTTTTGCCATCACCCTGAACCCGGCCTGACTCAAACGGTCGACCACACCGCGGCCGGTAGTGGCGCCGTAACGCTTTTCGGGGTTGCCAATGTAATGAAACAACCGCCCGCCAGGTTTGAGGATGCGGTACAGGTGCTGATAGAATTCAAAAGCATACATCGCACCGGCCAGCGCAAAGGTGGGCGGATCGTGGATGACGGCTGCAAAGCTCCCGTCGGGAAAGGCTGCCACCAGGTCGGCACTGTCCCCGATCAACGGTAGAATATTTGGCCGAGTGAACAGCTCGGCTGACCAGGGGTTATGGCGGCAAATCTCGTGGACAGTGGGGTCAAATTCAATGGTCACCACCAGGTCAGCGGTTTGCGCTGCCATGATGGCAGTGTAACCCAGCCCGGTGGCGGTATCCAGGATGCGTCCGAAGGGCTTTCCCAGTGCTTTAAGCTTTTGCCGGGTGTCCTTATCCGGGGTGGTATCCTTAATTCGGTGCATCGGAATGCCAGAAATAAGCATGGTGGGGGCACCCGGGGTGGGTATCAGGCTGTAATAACGATTGGTGCGGGACGAGAAGGTTTCAATCTTTTCCAACTGTCCATCGACAAAGACAAAACAACTCTTCTGATCTCGATGGATGAGGTTAATCTGTGCTTCGGTTAGAATCGCTCCGTCAGGAAAAGCCCAACCGGAGGAAACCCGGTGCACCTGGATTTCTGACAGTCCCAGATCAGGGGAGAGGGAGCGTACAGGCACGGCATCTTTTGCCAACAAAGGGGTGATTTGGTGGTGAGAAAAGACCAGATGTTCGGGCATAGGCGCATCAGTCCCCCAAAAACAGCGCTTGCCAGATTTCCCATTTCTGTACATGTTCGATAATAACCGGTTCAGGGATACTTTGTGTGGGTACAGGGTTCGCCGGCTGCAGCAGGACGATCGGGATATCCCCGGATTGGATCATCATCGCGTCTTCGCGCGCCCAACGTTCGACAGCCTGGTCAGATTGGGCGTAAACCAACTCGGTTTCCAGTGCCGTGCGCGTGGATTCCAACTGTGCATAGCGTTCATGCAACTCTTTTTCTTGCCGGCGCATCCGGGTAAGCAGTGTCATACGCTGATTAAAATCCACCAGCAGCAACACCAGGATCACAATCAAAGCGATCAAAAGTACGCGTTTATCTTTAAAAATCTTTTTAATCATGATCATTCACACTCTGCATGCTATGGTTACAATTATTGTACCAGTTTTATACGCAACCCGATTAAAGCAAAGCCCCCCGGTCGGTGGGGGGCCAGTGCCGAAGGAGGGACTTGAACCCTCATGAGCCCAAGCTCACTACGCCCTGAACGTAGCGCGTCTGCCAATTCCGCCACTTCGGCAACGATTTATATTTTATCCAATATCCACCATTTGTCAACTTATTGGGTGGTTTTCTAATAAATTACTACTTTTAAAAAAACCTTACGCCCGGTTCGGCTCTGGCCTCGGCGTATATTCAGCCAAATCGGCATGCACCTCAAGCTGGCCGTTCCGTCTGACCCATAAAACCATCAACAGGCTTCCGATAAGCATTGCCACGAGGCTCAATGCACCCGATTCAGGCCCAAAGCGCCCGCCCATCAGCCAAGTATTGCCAAGAATTTCCGTCCCAATCAGCGTTGTATCTGCCTGAAAGCCGCTGACCGCAAATCCGAACACATACCCCTGGAAAAAATTCCAGGCAATATGGGTGCCTATTGGAATCGCCAGGCTGCCGGTCAAGAGCATGCCCAAACCAAGAAAAACGCCAGCCAGGGCAGTATTGATGGCGCCAACCCAGGTAGCGTTCAGGTTACCCAGGTGTAATAATCCAAAGGTCAGCGAAGACAGGCCATAAGCCCACCATACCGCTGTACGTTTTCCTAACCCCCGATAATTAATCCCCTCCGCCAGATTGACCAGGTAATAACCACGAAACAAAAGTTCTTCGTAGATGCCCACCAGAGTGAACAATGCCAGCCCTTTCATCAGCCCGGGAATAAAACCTGTGCCCTGACGCCCCGTGATATAAAAGCCGGTTACCCTCAAACTCCCTGTAAGCCAGCCGATTAAAAAAATCAACCCCATTAACCCCGCGCCCAAACCCAGGCCAAAGGCAAAATCCACCCACCACCGCTTTGTAAAAGAAAACCCAAATTGCGTGAATTTCCTGCGGTCGATCCAGCACCCAGCAATCAACGTACTTCCAAGGATGCCAAAGAAGTTGGCGATGCTGAGGAGAAGCAACCCCGGTGACCCGACCTGCTGGGTCAGATTGCTGACGGAAAACAAACCGACGGTGTTCGCCCCTGAGTGGGCGCCGAATACAACGGTACCCAGTGTCCATAAAACGAGGGGGATTCCAGTTAAGAGTAAAACCAGCAGGGTGTGAAGACAGACTCGCCAGAACGCCCTTAAGCGCTGTTCATCTTGATCCCACAAAAAACGGTTCAGTAATCGAAACATCATCATCATGCTCAGATTATTCCCACTTTTTCATACCCAATGAACGTTTGGTAAACCCCGATTCGATCAGCGTGTGTTTAGCGAACTAAAATATTGATCCTCGATCGATTCCAGGGAATCCTCCACCGGCAAATCCAGGTAGGCGCCTAAAAGCGGGTAAACCTGCCGGATGACTTCGGCCAGCTGGTAGGCCACACGCCGGATGGAGAAATGAGCGTTCTCTGCAGCGCGCAGCCGGCAGAAGTGAAACGCCTCTCGTAAATTCATACGCAATAAAACGCGTCGATTAAAGCCGTTTGGCACCAGGTAACTGGCGACTGGCGGATTCCAGGCGTTTATCTGCTCATAAAGTGCAGCCGCCTGCCGCATCGCATCGAGGTACTCCACCTCGCAGCCAGCTGCTGTGATGCCCTTTGGTACGGCAAACCCAAGTGAGGTCGTCAGGGGTTGAACCGTTTGCGTCATCATCCGGTGACGTTTGAATTCAAAATACGCACCCTGATCCATTACAGCTTCAAATTCCATCTGGGCATATTCAAACTCTCGCAAGGGTTGATCAAACCGGCCGCGGCCG
>JAAYKH010000084.1 GCA_012522475.1 Chloroflexota bacterium
CTGGTACCGGATCCATCGGGAAGGTGGCTCGTTACCGCCCCTTCCATTTCTCCGGAAAACTCCTTTTACATGCCTCAAGGCAAAAATGCTGTTCAAATATGCATGCGGCCTGCCATGGACACCCAGATCAGCAAAAAGCTGTTTTCAAACACCACACAAGCCTCGGAGTTACTACAAACAGACGAAGAATTCAGAAACCAATGGCAACAAGCCCTTGACAAGCTGGCTCCGGATCAAATCAGCCCACAAGGATACCTTCAGGAATGGCTGGAAGATTACCAGGAAACCGACTTGCACCACCGCCACGTTTCCCATTTGTACGGACTGTTTCCGGGAAATTCCATTTCCCCTGTGCATACACCGGAACTTGCCCAGGCCTGTGAAAAAACTTTAGAACGGCGTGGAGACGGAGGAACGGGCTGGTCCCGTGCCTGGAAAATCAACTTTTGGGCTCGGCTTAAAAACGGAGAGCGTGCCTACAGGCTGCTCAAGCTGCTTCTTTCCCCACAGAGCACCTATCCCAATCTTTTCTGCTCTCACCCTCCGTTCCAGATAGACGGCAATTTTGGCGGCGCCAGGGGAATTGTGGAAATGTTGCTGCAAGAACACGATGGTTTTATTGATTTGCTTCCAGCCCTGCCCAAAGCATGGCAAGCAGGTTTTTTCAAGGGGTTAAAAGTCCCCGGAAACATCCATGTTTCTTGCCGATGGAAAAAAGGGAAAGTTCGCAAGGTGATTCTGGAAGCTCCTACCGGAGGAACGTGCACCGTTTCTGCAAACGGGCAGCAAATTACGGTAACCCTGTTACCAGGTGAGAAAAAGCAGCTGCGCTTTACCAGGTAAAAAAAACTGCACTTTTTGGCGCGCTAGATTGAATCTAGGAACCAAAAGACAGACACGGAGGGTCGCTGCAGGACTGGGAAGATTATGAAGTATAACCGGCAGACGGGGAAACAGGTAAAAGATAAAAAAGTCGGCGGGCGGATTACCTGGGTGCATGTAGTTTTGAAACACTCACAAGATCCCAAACTTCGGTTGCCGGCAGATTGGGAATTGACACAATGCCTGTTTGGGGAGCATCTGTTAGAACAATATCCGCTTAAAAATGTGGCTCTTGTGGAAAGTGAGAAAACCGCCTTGATTTGTACTGCCTTTTGGCCGGAGGATATTTGGCTGGCTACCAGTGGAAAATCTCAGCTTAACGACCGGCTGCAGGTGTTGAAGGGCCGTAAGGTAGTGGCCTTTCCAGATGTGGACGGGTATCAAGAGTGGAAAGAGAAATTGTCCCGGGTGCCGAGGCTGGACATTACGGTATCGGATATTTTGGAGAAGAATGCCACGGCTGAGGACAAAGAAAATCATGTGGATATTGCGGATCTGCTGATCCTGCAGCACAGGCAAGAGCGTATGGCAATTACTCCTATTGAAAAACGCAAAGATCCGAAGTTACATCCCACTTTTTGAAATTTAGGGGGTTGGTTGATGTGGGGAACATGGGGAAAGTAGCCTTGTTGCTTAATGAGTTAGATTTGGAGGTGGAGGGGGTAAGTGAGGGTGAGACTTTGAGGCAACGGTGGGAATTCCATCCCTGATTTTTTGTAAAAAACACCACGCGCCCGGTGTGAGTAATCCGGGGATATTTTTTAAGAAAAGATGTTGAATCAAATAGTCAAATAAATTACTAATCCCTAAC